>DATKCB010000093.1:0-5126 GCA_035513495.1 Planctomycetaceae bacterium
GACGCGCGCGGCGGATTCGTGCAGATGCGTCTCGGGGAGACTGAAATATTTCGCCATGTAGCTTTCCCACAAGCGATGAGATCTCACCAGCAGCCCTGCCGCCTGTCGCCCCGAGTCGGTCAGATGATAGCCGGTCGCGTCGCTCACGACCTGTCCCGAACGGATGAGATGACGGACCGACAGGCGAGATAAAATCTGTCCGAGACCGAGCTGTTTCGCGACGAGCGCCGGAGCTTCGCGAGTTTTTCCGTCGAGCCGCGCTTCCTCCAGCCGATACAACAATCCCAGCAGGTCGTCCGCCGCAATTCGAATCGCCATGCGCGCACGCGACCAGAGTTGGCTGATCATCCCCCGCCGCGGACCGAACAGGATGCTCAGCACGAACACGAGACCGCACGTCCCCGCCATCATGCCGGCCGTGGAGGCATCTTTGACGGATTCGAATCCGAGCCGGGGAAACAACATCGCGGGGAGCGTCATCGCGAATAAATGCCCCAGCACCGAACATCCCGCAGCGATGATCATACTCAACGCCAGCATCCACCCCATCCGATCGGTCAGCAGCGATGCGGTTGCCGCCGGAACAATCAACAGGGCGATCACCAACACGACGCCGACACTCTCAAACGCGGCGACCAGCGTCGCGGCGGTCACGGCCATCAGACCGTAATGCATCGCGCGGGCGTTGATCCCCAGCGTCGTCGCGAGGTCCGGATCGAACGTGCTGATTTTCAATTCCTTGTAGAACAGAATCACGAGCGCGAGATTGACCAGCAGAACAATTCCGTTGGTGATTGCGGCAGGGGGCATTTCTCCCGAGCTGGACAACCCCGCAGTTTCGATCGTTCCGTAAAACACGCAGTCCGGATCGATGTGAATGTTGTCGGCGGCAACGCGAATCAGAAGCAGCCCCGCGGCAAACAATGTCGTAAAGACGACTCCCAGAGCCGCACCGGCTTCGACGCGGCCGAGTTTCTGAATCCATTCGGTCAGGAAGGCGGCAAAAATGCCGATCGCGATCGCGCCTCCGAACATGATGGCGTGTTGTGCGGCCGGATAGCTGGCGTCATCGATCCAGCCCTGCACTCTCATCCAATTGGCGAACAGCAGGGCGGCAACAATCCCGGGCAGTGACGTATGACTCAGGGCATCGCCCATCATACTCTGCCGACGCAGGAACAGATAACAGCCGGGAATCGCGCACGCCATTGCCGCCAGCGCAGCCGTCACGGCAATCCAACTGTCTCGAAAGTTCCAGCCTTGTGCAAGCTCGAAGAACTCACCGATCATGGGGAGTCCCCCCGGGGATGGAGAGCCGCTGCCCTGTTCTGTTCGACGCGAGGCTGCTCCAGCGCCCGTTCGATCGCTTGCTCCAGAGTTTCCTCCGCTTCGAGAGACCGGTTCCAGACGATCGTACCGTCGCGTCCGATCACCCAGATCAAGGGAATCACATCCGACTCGTACGCGAGCAGCGTCTCAATGGCTTGCTCTCCGAACCCGTTCGGCCAGGTGATCTTTCGATCCTCAAGCCATTCGAGGATCCGATCCCGATTTTGTTCGGGCGCGTCGGTCAATCCGAAAAAGCGAACTCCCCGATCGGCGAATCGATCATTAAGTTCCACCAACTCGGGCGCCTTCCTGGAACACGGAACGCACCAGGTTGCCCATGCAATCAGGACCTGCACTTCACCGGCGAGCGACTTGGCATCGGGAGCGTCACCCTGGACCCAGACACTCGCTTCGATGGGCGGCGCGATTTTGCCGACATCAAGTCCTCCAGACTGAGACAGACCTCCTGACGATTTGAGCCAGTACACAAACGCCACGCTCAGACCCAGCGCGCAGATCACGATAATCGTAAATTCGCGAGCGGAGGACTTCAGATGTTCGGAAGGAGGCTCAGACATTTCATCGGGATCTCAAGCGTGCAAAAAAAATCAGGACTCACGAATATATTATATCTCGATAAGTTCGCCCAGCGAAACACCGCGCTCGGTGAGCGCGCTCACAACTGGTACAGTTCCCCGAATTTCTGTTGCAGATGCAGCAGCAGCGGTTCGTGCGAAAGCCGATGACCGGTCACGACTTCGGTCAGGCGATTGGCCTTGTACCGCCGCCCGTGCCGATGCACGTTTTCGTTCAACCAGTTCTTGAGCGGTGCGAACTCGCCTCGCGCGAACATCGTCCCCAGATCGCCCAGATCCTGCTGCGCTTGATTGTAAAACTGCGCCGCATACATGTTCCCGAGCGCATAAGTCGGAAAATAACCGAACAGTCCCGCGCTCCAATGCACATCCTGCATGCATCCCAAGGCATCATTGGGCGGGACGATCCCCAGAAAACTTTTCATCCGATCGTTCCAGGCAGAGGGAACGTCGGCGGCTTCCAGTTCTCCGTGAATCAGCGCCTGTTCGAGTTCAAACCGCAGCATGATGTGCAGATTGTAAGTCACCTCGTCCGCCTCGACGCGAATCAGGGTCGGACGGACGTCATTGATCGCGCGATGGAAATCGTCGAGTTCAACGCCCGACAGTGCCTCGGGAAACGTCGAGCGCGCGTCGGCGTAAAAATAATTCCAGAACGGGCGGCTGCGTCCCACGAAGTTCTCCCACATGCGGGACTGCGATTCGTGAATCCCCAGTGAGGCCGCCTCGCCGAGAGCCGTTCCGTAATGTTCGGAAGGCAATCCCTGTTCGTATAAGCCGTGTCCCGCTTCGTGTAGCGTTCCGAAGAACGCGCCGGGGAAATGATGTTCGTCGTACCGCGTGGTTAACCGGCAATCGCCGGGACCAAATCCGCTGCAAAACGGATGGGCTGCGATATCCAACCGGCCCGCCTCGAAATCGAACCCGATCGCCGCTGCCCCTTTCTTCGAGAATTCTGCCTGCCGATCGATCGGATACGAACGCTCCAGAATCGAGGGATCCGCCTGGTTCGGTGAATCGACGATGGCTTGCAGCAACTTGACCAGCGGCTCCCGAAACGCTGTAAAGATAGCATCGACTTCCGCAGTTTTTGCTCCGGGTTCGTAGGCGTCGAGCAAAGCGTCGTATAGCACACCCGAGCCGAAATCGAGCGCCGCGGCCTCTTCCCGCTTCAATCGGACGATCTTATCGAGCCAGGGCTGGAACTCGCTGAATTGTTTGTTCTGCCGCGCCTTCACCCAGGCCTGTTGACCGAGCGAAGTCGTTCGCGTCAGTTCCTCGACCAGCGATTGCGGGAGTTTTGTGGCGCGATCGTATTCTCGACGAGCCTCCGAAATGACGACGCACTGCGGGTCCTCGGTCTCATCCGTCGAAACGGACGCTTCCGCTTCGGCGATGAGATCTCCCAAAGCGGACGCGGTTGCCATCTGATGCCTCATCCCCGCGAGCAGGCTGAGCTGATTCGCCCGATGTTCACCTCCCTGAGGGGGGAGACAGGTTTGCTCGTCCCATCCCAGTACTGAGGCACACGAACCGAACAACGTGATTCGCGTCAATTCGGAAACCAGGCGACCGTAGATTTCCTCTCCAGCGGACACGAAAGTCTCCTTGGTGGCTGAAACACGTCCAGTTCGGTCAATTTCGCGGCATCAGCAGATGCAGCCAACAGCGCCATCGCAGGGGGGGAAGCGGAAGCCTTCCACGACAGAAGCAGCAGCGAATCGAAAATTCGAAAATCAACCTTTGCGATGCCGGATTTTGCTTCGATTGCGACGTTTCTTGCGGCCTAATTTGCGGCGGCCTTTACCGCTCTTCTTTGTCCCCATTGCAGGATCGGACTCCGGAGTGAGTTGAGAAAAATACGTGACAGTGGAACATTGAAGTTTAGCACGAATCAGACCGGTCTTCAACGCAAGCCCCTCGATTCGAGCGAGTCGACGCCATTCTGGGGGAAACGGGACGCGAGGGCGGTATTTAACCGGTCAGTTTTTAGATCGCGGTCCGTTTCTGCTGAATCAGCGGAAGCTCTTCCGGTGCCACGATCCAACCGCGGCACTGGTTGCTTCCGCACAGACATTTGATGGCGTGTTCGGCGGGCCAGCCGTAATCGATCGTGAGTTCTGCTCCCTCCAGAATCGGCCGGACGGTCTCCACCGTCACGCGAATGATCTCGGTGCCCGTTTCCGGACAGACGTCATCGATCAGAAACAATTCGCAGTTCGGCTCGCAATGGTGATTCAGATAGCGAAACGGGGCCTCGGGTTCCAGGCCCGTTCCCTTGCCGAGATCGATACAGTAATTCGAGGAGTACCGATCGTCGGTGATGATCTCTCCCGTCACCATTCCGACCAGTTCACCCGCTTCAAACGACCGCGTGGCGAATAACCCGAGACCGACCTGGGTCTCCGAAACGACTACTTCTTCCATGGTGTTCGTCATTGATGATCTGTCAGAAACCGAATCGCAGTCGATTGTCGATTTCATTTTGCTCCGGCGACATAAAATCGCGCCGCATGGTATTGGTGTTTGGACTGTTCGACGCGAGATGCTACTCTCGTTGATAGGTGTTGACAATCATCCGCGCGAAGTTTTTCGCGAATTCCCAATTCTGAGATCGATCGGTTTCATGTCCCTCCGTTTTTATGATTCGACGCAAGAGCGCGTTCGCCGCTGGCTGTGGATCGGGGCGATCGTCTGGATCGCCGTGACCGTCGCCGTGATTCTGTACGATTGGTTCGGCAACGGAACCTGGCCCGGCTGGGTGACCAGAATTTATTTTTACGCCACGCTGTTGTGCAGTCTCCTGGCGTTCGTGCTCTACGGTTGGGACAAGCGACAGTCGAAGCGCGAGGGAGCGCGGAGGATTTCCGAAAAGACGCTGCATCGGCTCTCGATGCTCGGAGGCTGGCCGGGAGCCGTGCTGGGGCAGCAGACATTCCATCACAAAACCTCCAAAGCGAGTTTCCGATTCAAAAGCGGATTGATTCTCGCAGCGCACTTGTTGATCATTTTATGGGGGCTGAAAAACTTTCTGAGTTTGGGACTGTGAGCGGGTGACGTCACACGATTTGCGATCTCAGCGACATGACATCTTTCATGAGAGGTAGTTTCATCCCTGATAGTCACCCGACGCGTGAGCGAGGGCCGACTCAGAATTCGCGTCATTTTGTATCTCTCACTGACGTTTCGGGTTACCATGAT
>DATKCB010000094.1:0-2189 GCA_035513495.1 Planctomycetaceae bacterium
ATGAGACGCGCGAGAATCTCCAGGAGGCCGTGCAGATGGTTCTCGAAGCCAACCGCGAACTGGCAGAACGATCGATCGCCGGTCAGAACGTCTCCAAAGAACCGTTTACCTTGCAGCCATGAAACGCAAAGACCTGATCCGGCACCTGGAATTGCACGGTTGCCGGTTACTTCGTGAAGGTTCGAAGCACACTCTGTATTTCAATCCGGCCAACAATCAGACCTCGGCCATTCCCCGACATCGCGAGATCAACGAGTTCCTCGCTCGAAAGATCTGCCGCGATCTTGGGATTCGGGAACCGTGATTTTCAACGCTTGTTGGACAATTAGAGTAAAGTAGGGTTGGCTGACAATCGAAAGCTCGCGATTCCACTCGACCTGACTTGAACACAGAGAGAACTTCAACATGCAAGAACAAGCAATCCTGGCCGGCGGGTGCTTCTGGGGGATGCAGGACTTGATCCGCAAGTTGCCCGGAGTGGTCGCGACGCGCGTCGGTTATTCGGGCGGTGACGTCCCCCACGCGACCTATCGTCATCACGGAACGCACGCCGAGGCGATTGAGGTCACCTTCGATTCTGAAACGCTGAGCTTTCGGCGACTGTTGGAGCTATTCTTCCAGATCCACGACCCGACAACCATCGACCGGCAAGGCAACGATCGTGGAACGTCCTACCGGTCGGCCATTTTTTATACCTCCGACGATCAAAAACGAATTGCGCTCGACACGATCGAAGATGTCGACGCGTCAGGAATCTGGCCCGGGAAAGTGGTGACTCAGGTGGAGCCTGCCGGCGATTTCTGGGAAGCCGAACCCGAACATCAGGACTATCTACAGAGAAATCCGGGCGGCTATACCTGCCACTTTCCACGCCCCAACTGGGTTCTGCCGAACCGCAAGCACCCCTCGGATTAGTTTTTCCAACGCAACAGGATGAATTACATCATCCCGTTTCGAGCACAAACTTGAATCTGTCCGGATCGATCAAACTCACGGAATCGGCGGTGACAGGATCGGATCGAGGAGCCGTGCCATCAGGTCGATCCGTTCCCTGTCGGTGAACTGCGGGCCGCCGTGGAGGCCGTCGTAGATCATGTGAAGGTGGACCGGGCGTCCCTTCTGCTGGTAGGCTCCGTACAGTTCGAGCGATTGCGAGATCGGGACCTGCGGATCCTGGACTCCGTGAATGAGCAGCAGCGGCGGGTCGTCTTTGTCGATGTGAAACACCGGACTGGCGAGCCGCGCGAGGGCCGGGTCGTCTTCGGGCTGTTTGCGGAGGAGAAGTTGCAACGCCGGGATGCGAACGCCGAGACCGTGCGGCGTTGACTGGTTCAGGATGGTGAGAAAATCGGTCGGTCCGTACATGTCGATGATGGCTGCGATGTCGGACGACTGATCGAGATGCTCGCCGACCGTCCCTTCGAGTGGTTCGAGTCCGTTGGTGACTCCGACGAGCGCCGCCAGATGACCGCCGGCGGAAGCGCCGGCGATGGCGATCTTCTCGGTTTTCAGACTGTATTTTTCGTGACTGGCCCGCAGAAACCGAATCGCGGCTTTGATGTCGTGGACTTGGGCGGGAAACGGAGCGACGGGGGAGAGCCGATAATCGACGCTCGCGATGGCGTAACCCAGTTCGACGAGCGCACCGAGCGGCATCGCGTCCTTCGAGCCGGATCGCCAGGCCCCACCGTGCACCCAGACGACGAGCGGATGCGGTCCTTCGGTGGCGGGGAAATGCAGATCGAGCAGGAGCCGGTGTTCGCCGACGATGGCGTATTCGATGTCCTTGCGGACGATGGTTTCGGCTGCCGACAGATGTTGTGAAAGCACGAAAGCAGCGATGAAAACGGCGATTGCGAGACGCATTGGATGTTGTCCTTTACTAAGTTTTGTCCTTCGCCAACACCGGACTTGAGCAATACCAGCATGCGTTATTATTGAGACCGTTCAACATCATTGGTGAATTCATTGACCGGATACACTTGCTTCGTCACCGTCTCATCGGAGAAGTAGATGGGGAGGTCGTTTGGATTCGGAATGCTGATAACCCCTGGTTCTTTACATTTCTCACATTGTTCGAGAGTGACGATGATCCGGTCAGAGTGTTTCTTGACTCGCCTCACATAAAGACCCGTCGCAAGCGGGATCCGGATTTCCACAGTCTCGTCGAGCTTACTGACGCGTGGAAT
>DATKCB010000095.1:0-4538 GCA_035513495.1 Planctomycetaceae bacterium
GAACCTTTTGCTTCGACACTGGGATTTTGACATTGGGCATTCTCACGTCGTTTCCGCTTTCGGCCTCTCCCTCTACTAGAGGAGAGTCTGTTGCGCAACAGAGACCCGGCATTCAATTCCCATCCGCTCTTCTCTGTGCTCCTCCGTGCTACAAACGGTAAAAAGTTTTGCGCGCTGCGCAAATTTCAGGCCGCCAATTCGGAGAATTTTCGGGCACTGACTCCTCGTGCCGACAACAGAGTGTTGATCGTCTCACGGCCGAGTTCACTCAGTTTATAGCGGTGTGTGTTCGGAATTTTATGCACCAGACCATGGCGCGGAGCAATCGAATCAATCGCGTCACTTTCGTCATCTGCCGACGACGCTCGCGGTCTCCAGCGAACTCTCCGAATAAAACCCCGCGCAGATCACGGTTCCGGAACCCGAGCAACGCGAATTCCCCACGGTTCACGGCGGCCAGCAGTGACGCGTCCGTTTCAGACAGCGGATTGAGTGCCCGGGCCGAACGTCCCTTCCAACTCGTACGCCGACAGATCGGTTCCGTCGACTCTCCCAGCGTCACTCCACTGTCCACAACACTCAACGCTTCCAGATAGCGTTCGTTCGCCTTCTGGCTGATCTCCGAGCGGCGATGCAGGTCGGCGACTCCCTTGCGGAGCTTTTGCCAGCTCTGCGGGCCGTCCGGATCGGACTCGCGCGCCCGATACACTTTCATCTGACGCGTGTTATTGACGGTCGTTTCCACGCGCAGCACTGAGCCCTGCTTGTCGTACATCTTGACTGAGTTTCGATTCAGCGAATGCTTGATGCGGACTCCTTCCATCCGTTTTCCCTGGTGAGTCACTAACTCGGCACTCCTCAGAAGATGCACCACCGGTCGTTTCCCTAAGAACCGCATCACCACAGTTCCGCCGAACCTCCCGAGAGGGCGATCCGGTCGGGCCGGATGTTCCACTCTTTCGCCTTCGAGCGGAGAAACTGAATCGCGTACGCGGCATCGTGGACCGGAGCGGGGAGCGGGGCTTCGCCCGAGAGGCGGTAGTTGATCGAGGCGAACGAAATCCCCTGGTCGAGAAACGTCTGGGCCTGGGCGTGAGCGGGTTTCTTGTCCCCGCCAGTCCAGCCGCCCCCGTGAATATGCACGTGCAACGGCCGCGGCCCGTCCCCCTCGGCCTTCCAGAAATCGAGCGTACACGACTTGTGTTCGGAATACTGAAGGTCGGCGAACGTGGGCGGAACCGTCCGTGACTTCGCGGAGGGCTGGTCCTGCGCGGAAAGTGCCGCACCGGAGTGAACAACAATCAAAACCAAGCAGCAAAACGTGCGTCGCATCGGTGTACTCCCTATGGGCGAATCAGGTGTTCACAGGGTAGCGGGGCGTGGGGCGGGGGCAAGGTTTTTTTCAAAGCGGGGAGGGAAACCATGCTCAATGATCAATCTTCACTGTTCGAATTCGGGTTGGTCGAAATGAGGTTGGGAACCCCCGTATTGATTGTGTCTGTACCTTGAAACTGGTAGAATCGGAGACACTTTTCAGGCACCCGGAAAGTAATTCGTAAGATGTTTACAGTAAACACTTTACGGTAATCTCAAAGGTTCTGAGAAAGGCAGATTTCCGGCGGTTTTGCGGGACTCTGTGAGCGTTCGAAAAAAGAGCGTTCTCGACAGCCTGATTTTGCTGAGAAGAACGGTGGCACCGGGGCCTTGCTCCGGAAGAAATTGGCCGGGAGAGAGATTTGTCCGACGGATCTGAGAACGATATCGTGACCTCCGAGGGAGGGAGAATTCGACCGCTCGATATTCGCGAAGAGATGCAGAACAGCTATCTCACCTACGCGATGAGCGTCATCATCAGCCGCGCCCTGCCCGACGTTCGCGACGGCCTCAAACCGTCGCAGCGCCGCATTCTCGTCGCGATGAACGACCTGAATCTCGGACCCAACGCCGCCCGCAAAAAATGCGCGAAAATCGCCGGCGATACCAGCGGTAACTATCACCCGCACGGGGAAGCGTCCGTCTATCCCGCACTGGTCCGCATGGCCCAGGACTGGTCGATGCGACGGGTCCTGATCGACAAGCAGGGCAACTTCGGCTCGCTCGCCGGTCTCCCCCCCGCCGCGATGCGATACACCGAAGCCCGCCTCTCGGCGGTGGCGATGGAGATGCTCCGCGACCTCGATCGCAATACGGTCGATTTCGTTCAGACCTACGACCAGAGCAACATGGAACCGGTCGTGCTGCCGAGCCGGTTTCCGAACCTGCTCGTCAACGGATCGAGCGGGATCGCTGTCGGGATGGCGACCAGCATTCCTCCCCACAACCTGGGGGAAGTCTGCAATGCGGTGATCTGTCTGATCGACAATCCGCTGGCAACCATCGACGAGATTCAGGAACATCTCCCCGCTCCCGACTTCCCGACCGGCGGCGTGATCTGCGGAGAGATGGGAACCCGCCAGGGATATCTCACCGGCCGCTCGACGATCACCCTCCGCGCAAAAACACATTTCGAGACCGAGAAGAACAGCGACGTGATCGTGGTCACCGAGATTCCCTACATGGAAACCCGCGACCGCATCCGCGAGAAGCTCGAACATCTCGTGCGGGACGAACGGATCAAGGGGATCTCGCGGATCGTCGACCTGACCGACCGCAACATTCCGACGTGGCAGGTCCGGCTGCATATCGTGCTGAAGAAGGACGCCGACAAGGAGATCGTCCTCAACCAGTTGTTCCAGTTTTCTCCGCTGCAGACCACAGTCAGCATGATTCTCCTGGCGCTCGTCGGCAACCGCCCGCAGGTGATGCCGATCAAAGACATCCTGACCGAGTTCATTCTGCACCGGGTCGATGTGATCCGCCGCCGGACCGAGTTCCTGCTCTCCGAAGCCCGCAAGCGGAAACACACCGTCGAAGGTCTGATGATCGCCCAAATCGACATCGATCAGGTGATCAACACGATCCGTTCGTCCTCCAGCCGCAACGAAGCAAAAGACCGTCTGCGGGAAATCAACGTCCCCGCCGAACTGATCGCCCGCGCCTTGGGCGAGGCAGGTTTCCGGGTCTATCAGGAAGAACAGGGGACGAAAGAAAACTACAATCTGTCGGCGAATCAGGCCGAAGCGATCGTCTCGATGCAACTCGGAGCGTTGGCCAATCTCGAACGCGAGAAACTGAGCGAAGAACACAAACAACTGCTCGAAGACATCGCCGAGCACGTGCTGCTCCTGTCCGACGAAGCCAACATCCGCGCGGTGATCCGCAACGACATGGAAGAGATTCGCGACAAGTATTCCGACGCCCGCCGGACGGAAATCACCGACATGGAATTGACCGACATCGACCGCGGCGACCTGATCGCCGAAGAGCCAATGGTGGTCACCCTCTCGCAGCGCGGATACATCAAGCGAACACCGCTCAGCGTCTATCAGGCACAAAACCGGGGCGGAAAGGGAATCAAGGGAGCCAAGTCGGACGACGAAGACCCGATCGAGCATCTGTTCGTCGCCAGCACGCACGCATATCTCCTATTCTTCACCTCGAACGGAAAAGTTCACTGGCAGAAGGTCTACGATCTGCCGCTCCAGAACCGAACCGCCAAGGGCCGCGCGATCGTCAACGTGCTGGCGGTCGACGAAACGACGAGCATCCACAACTGCCTGCCGGTGATGGAGTTCGACGACAAACGGTTCCTGATGATGGCGACCCGCAAGGGCGTCGTGAAAAAGACCGCCCTCTCGGCTTACGGCCGTCCGCAAAAAGGAGGCATCATCGCGATCAACCTCGATGACGACGACGAACTGATCGACGTACGGATCGTCTCTCCCGGTGACGACGTCGTGATCGGCACGAAAAACGGAATGTCGATCCGGTTCTCCCAGGCAGACGCCCGCCCGATGGGCCGCAACACCCGCGGAGTGAAGGGGATCAAACTTTCGAAAGACGATGAAGTCGTCGGAATGGTCATCGCCTACCCCGAAGCGACCCTGCTCAGTCTTTGCGAGAACGGCTACGGGAAACGAACTCCGTTCGGAGACATCGCCGAGGACGAACCGGAAGTCACCGGCGAAGAGCTCCCCGAGGACACCGCCGAAAACGACGTCGCCGCCGAAATTGAAGAAGGGGAAGGGGAAGAAGACACGCGCAGCAGTATGCGTTATCGCCGCCAACGTCGCGGTGGAAAAGGCCTGCGGGACATCCGCACGACTTCCCGCAACGGAAAAGTCGTCGACGTTCTCAGCGTGGTCGAAGACGACGACATCCTGATGGTGACCGCCAAGGGAAAAATCCAGCGGATCCACGCGTCCGACATTTCGGTCATCGGCCGCAATACGCAGGGCGTGCGGGTGATCCGTCTCGACGAAGACGACAAACTCGTCTCGACCGCCACGATCCCCGCAGAAATCCTCGAAGACGCGGAACTCGACCTCGACATCCCGGTGTCCGAAGTCCCGAACAACGGCAACGGCAACGGAACCCCGGCCACCGAAGAACCGACCCAACCGATCGAACCTACCGACGACGAAGCCGCGAACGAAGAG
>DATKCB010000096.1:0-13681 GCA_035513495.1 Planctomycetaceae bacterium
TTGTTGAACGTGACCGAGTAAAGCCCGAGGTCGGTTCCGGCGGTCCGTTCGGCGGGGAGACAGTCGAGGTGTCCGCACTGTTGATGATCGAGACTCGCCGAGCGGAACGGGCGGGCCGGTTCGAGGTGGAGCTTGCCTCCGCGAGGGATATGTACGTCGGTCGCATCGTTGGCTCGCGTGGCGGGCGTGACGTGCGATTCGGCGAACAGTTTCTCGCGGATCGTGAGCTGCTCGCTGGTGCTGGCAGACATCAACACGATATCGACGACGCCCTGTTTGATGATCTGCCGGATCTGCTCGCGGTAGTCTTCGAGGGTTTTGAAGCGGAGTTCGCCCTCGTGCTGTTCGGGAGAGAGTCCCGGTGCGGTCATTCCAAACGCCATGTCGGCATCCTTGGCATCGGCGAGGATGAACTCCCCGCAGCCGCTGGGGTCGGCGTGAATCGCGGCGAGTTTTCGGTCGAGAGATTTTTGCATCGCTGGTGTCGTGAAAGGGAGATCGAGTTCGTCTGCTTGAATTTGTACTCGATTCGGCGATATTTCGAAAGTTGACTCTCCGGGGAGATTTCGCCATCGGAGTGATCCGACACGCGGCTATTCTCGTTCTGTTTGCTGGAAGAATCGAGTATTCTGATGAGAGAACCTGTCTACGTTTCATGGGAGGAACAATCGTGTTCGATCTTGTTTTTACTATCTTTCCTCTGATATTTGCCGCGATGTTCATTTTCACGATCGTGATGATCTTCCGGCAGTTCGGCCGAGTCCGGCAGATTCAGGATCGCGTTTTCGATACGATCGACCGGCAACTCGAACGAGGCGATGCCGACGGGACCGCTGCCCAGGACCGTACTCCCCGCGATTACCATTGCGATCAGTGCGGAGCGAGGCTCGAAGACGGGGGCGACGTTTCCCCCAGCGGCGACTTCAAATGCAGTTATTGCGGGAAATGGTCGAATATTCATTCAAGATCGCGTTGAACCTCGCGGCAGATCGCGTTGATTCTCTATTTTTCCCAGATTCGCAGTCTGCCTTTCCTTAGTCTGGCAGTAATCCCCCGAGTGAACTACGATCCCCTTCCCCCTTCACTGAATTCCTGTTTCAGAGTGACCGGACCGACACGGATGTCGAAAGTCCTGCGAATTATTGCTGTTTCGCTCTTTGCGCTGGGCCTTCGATCCCTCGTCGCCGAGGAGTTGTCGTTCGATCACGAAGGAGCGGACAACTCCTGGGTGGTCCGAAGTTTCACTGGGGCGACGCTGCGGGTCTCCGTGCATCGTCGGCAGTCTGTCGAAGTTCACAAGGGGCGCTTCGCCGAACAGCTCGACCTGATGTGCTTTCGTGACGGTGAATACACCCAGCTCGAGCATCCGATCAAACCGGCGCAGGCCATCGAAGATCTCTCTGCGACGGTGGCGCTGAAATCGAACCGGCTGGGAGCGACGGTCTGCTTTCGCGCAGTGCTGCCCAAGGAAATCGATCCCTCAACGCGTCAGCCGTTGACCCTGTTGATCAAAGGCGACTCCTATCCGGCCGAGTCGCAGGGTGCATGGCAGACACTGAAAGTCGTCTGCTCGCAAATCGAAGTGGGACGCGCTTTGCAACTGGCGCGGCGAAAACTCAATCGGCCTCAACTGAATTCGTCGGGCTTGTTGATCGACGCCGTCACCGTCCAGTTCGAACTGCGGCGAGGAATGACGTCGGTCTGGCTCGACGAACTGAATCTGAAAGGGGTCGTGTCCACCGCGCCGCAGTTGCCTGCGGAGGAACTGGCGAGCCGGCCGGGTCAAATCAGTCTCGGTTCTTCCGCGCCGGATAAATCGCGGGTCGCGTTTCAACTTCATCGGCTGTCGATCGACGGAAAACCGGTCTTTCCCCGCATTCTCCCCTACCACGGAGAATCGGCCGACAAGCTGGCTGGGGTCGGCATCAATACCGTCTGGATCCCCGACTATCAGAATTATTCCGTCAGCAAACATCTGTCGGACCGGGGAATGTACGTGATGGCGACACCGCCGCGTCCGCTCAGTCCGGACGGACAGACGCTCGATGCCCGACAGGTATCGCTGGCACCGTTTATGAACAATTCCGATCCGGTACTGTTCTGGTACGTCGGGACAGGCATCCCCGCAAACTCGGGGGAAGATCTGGTTTCCTGGCGAACGCAGGTCATGGAAGCCGACCGGGTCCGAAACCGGCCGCTCGCGGGCGATGTTGCCGGTGGAGAGCGCTATTATTCCCGGTATCTGTCGATGGTTTCGACGAGCTATCCGGTCAGCGGAAGCTCGATGACGTTTCTGGAATACCGCGACTGGTTGTTGACCAAACGCCGCATGTGCCGTCCGGGAAGTTTTTTCTGGACGTGGATCGACCTCGAATCCCGTGCTTCGGGGCGGGATTCGCCCGCTTCGATGAGTGACGTTTCGGTGACCGCACTCGAGCCGGAACAGATTCGATTGCAGGCCTATGCGGCGATCTCCGCAGGCTGCCGAGGACTCGGATTCTGGACGCAACGCTCGCTCGAAGGCTCGGCCCCGAGCGAGATCGAAACTCGGTTGGCGCTGGCGGAACTGAATCGCGAATTGATTCTGCTGGAGCCGATTCTCTCGCAAGGGACGATGGTCTCGACGCTTCCATTGGAGTTCGGACAAGGCGAGCGTTCCAAATCATCGACGATCTCACGCCGTTTTCCCCATTCGACCTCGGACCGGCTCGAACCTCGAAAGCTGGTTCTGCAAAACGAGCGGCTCTCGAACGAATTCGGGGGAAAATCCCGAATCGAAGCAACTTTGATTCGCAGCGATCAGGCACAACTGCTACTCCCGGTCTGGTACGATCCCGAGGCCAACTATGTCCCGGGAGCGATGTCGGCATCTTCTGCAACGCTGGTGGTCCCCGGAGTTTCCGAGTCCGCCGCGGCATGGCTGATCACTCCGACGGGAATCAGCAACATTCCCCGCGAGCCGACGACAGGCGGTATTCGCATTGTCTTGTCCAAATTCGACCAGACGGCAGCCGTATTGATCACTTCGGACTTCACTCTGGTCCCTCGCTTGAACGCGATGATCCGTTCGATGGCGCGCGAATCGGCCATGGACTCGTTGCTGCTGGCCAAGGCGAAACTCGAACGAGTCACGCGGGTCGAATCGGAACTGGAAGCGCTGGGACGCCATCTTCCCGAATCGAGAGAACTGCTCGGGCGCTGCACGCTACTGCTCCAGGACGGAGAGAGATCCTGGGCTTCGGCGAACTATGATCCCGCTCGAAAAACCGCGCTGGAAGCGATGCGACTGATGCGGATCGTGCAGCGGCAGCGCTGGGAAGACGCAGCGAAATCGCTCCCCGCTCCCGAGTCGAGTCCGTATCTGACCTCGTATCAGACTCTGCCGAATCACTGGAGACTGATCGAGCAGATCGGCCGCATTCCGGAATACGAAATCCGCTCGATGCTCGCGTCGGGAGATTTTGAGGATCGCGATCAGATGGTCGAGGACGGCTGGCAACACTCGCAGTCGGGCCTGGAAGGGGTTCGCGCCGCGGCCGAGTTGTATCCCGCCACACACCCCAAAAGCGAGGGACAATATTGCCTGCGAATGGTGGTCGTGCCGACGGATCTCGAAAACCCCCCTGCTCTGATCGACGGAAGTCCCGTGACCGTTTCGACTCCTCCCGTTCAGGTTCGTCCGGGAGATATCCTGCACGTCAGCGGCTGGATTCGTGTCCGGTTTCCTGCCGAAGACCGACTCGATCACGCCGCGATTTACGACACCATACAGGGACGCCTGGCAGGCATTCGATTGAAGCGGAACCGGGTGTGGCAACGTTTCGAATTTGTGCGCGTCGCCGAGCGGGACGAACCCTTTCAAGTCAGCTTCGCGCTCGAAGGTCTAGGCGAAATGCAAATCGACGACATCCAGATCGCCGCTCTGAAAACCCGGACGCCCGCGACCAAACCCGACGCCACCGCGGTTCCCGGATCGTCGACGCTCCAGGAACGTGCTCGGGATCTGTTCAACCGAATTCCGGGGGTCGGCCGGTCTCCCGGTGTCAATGAGGAACCGAATCGCGAGTAGAAGACATTTCTTGCGGATCGGTCATGTGGTTATAAAAACCGATCTCCCCGACTCGCGCGTCAGCGGCTCAAATCCACTCAAGCGGCTTTTTCGCTGGCTGATTCGACCAGTTTCGGAAATTCCTTGATCTCCACACCGAGACGCTCGGCCTCGTACAATCGCCCATATCGCGCGAACGTCGAAAAGGCGGTCTCAACCGCAAGATAGAAACCCGGGAACCCGTCCAGAAAACCGCGGCGAATGACGTAAGCGCGAAAGAAACGCCAGAACGGACGAAGCAGCGTCTCGCTCAATCTCCATCTTCGCTTCTTCAAGATACGTTCTGCAGCGAAGTAATTCGCAAAGTGGCTGATCTTGTCGATCTGATCTCTCATGGAATCGTAAGGATAATGCAGCAGGTCTCCCGACAAGGTCAGCAACCCTCCGTCGACCTCGAGTTTTTCGTGAATAAACGTACCCGTAAACCGACCCGAACCGTTGCGAAACATTCTCGTCAACATATCGGGATACCAATCGCCGTGTTTCATCCAGCGGCCGAGGAAGCGGTTCAAACGCGGGAATCGGATTCCGCAAACCTGCTCGGGAATTGTGTCGATCGCCGCTGCGATCTGCTGACGCAGTTCCTGCGAAACTTCCTCATCCGCATCGAGACTGAAAACCCACGGAGCGTTCGCCTGTTTGATCGCGAAGTTTTTCTGGTCGACGTACGAGATCCACGGGTGCTCGATCACACGAGCACCAAACTCGCCAGCCACCAGGGCGGTCCCATCTTCGCAATCGTTGATCACGACGATGAGTTCCTCCACCCAGTCGCAGACGCTGCCCAGACTGCGTGGAAGATTTTGTTCTTCATTGCGGGCAATCATCACGACCGAAATCGGTAATCGGCGTCCCATCTGTCAGATATCCTCAGGCTGTGATTCGCAGTTTCGTAGAAGGGATACGGTTTCCCTCCCCACGACAGGCATCCTCTCAGGTCAGACTCTCAACAATCAGGCGGAGAATCTGTGAGAGTCTTGCACAATGCAACAATGTTCGGATCTGCAACTTACCCCGCTTTCTTCAAGTCGGCTTCCCAGTCCCGAACACCAGGACGGAAAATCAGATTCCGTTTCGCCTTACCCAGCAGTCCTCGAAAAGTCCAGTTGGATGCGGTCGAGAGTTTCCGTTCAAAGTCTTCCAGATCGGAGCCCAGCGAATCACCGTACTCACGTTGTTGCCGGGGGTAGACCTCCTCGATCACATACCGAAAGAGTTTGAGATCTTCGACGTGACATTCTTCCAACAGCTCCCGGTTTCGCTGTTCGGAAAGCAGTTGTTGTTTCAGACGATTGGACTGGGCGACATTGACCGATCGGTAGGTGACGTCGAGTCTCGGGCAACCCGTCCAGCGTTTCCAGAGCAGCAGCGACTCGTTAAATCGCTCCACCAGTCCGACCATTCCAATTTTTTGCTGGAGTATTTCGATCGCCCGGTCGGCGTTTTCTTCTCCGCACAGGAAGCGGGTCTGATAGTTGCGCTGCGTAAGTATCCACTTCGGAAACTCGTCGACAGCCGCTTTGCAATCGATAATGTACTGATAGTGAGACAGACAACGCTTGATCGGATCGCGCAGATAGGTGAAGTAGCGCACGTTCTGAAAGATCCGATCGAACTCACCGTAAGGCATCACGGAATGCCCCCCCACGCTTTCGAGCCGAGGATAACACTTCCGGACCCATTCCCAGTCGGAGGTCCTGGCCTCGCGATTGACCAGAAAATCGCAGTGACGGGTGCCAAAATTCTTCCTCAGGATCGCCCGAACGGTTTGTCCGGCGGTCTTCTCCATGTGAACAAAAGCCAACATCTCGACCGGCATCCTTTCGTGGGATGGAAATGCTTCGTCTCAGGCCGCTGACCATTAACCCTTGTGGTGCCAACTAGGGCTGATTGAGCGATCGCCTAGTTGTAGATCGCTGCTTGAATTCGAACAAGGCGGATTCCTCCCGCAAGCAACAAGCGCGGATGAGCGATCATCGGATTGGCGTTGGCGCGTTGGCAGATCACTAAAAACCACTGTTGATCTAACACTCTCAAATTGATACATACCCCCCAGAATCGTGCTCCGAGAGATCGTCGTTCTCCAGACCCCGCTTGCTCCCGCAAGCGGCTGATGGTGTTCAATCAGCGGAAAACTGACCCGAGCCTGAAAACTTTTAGCGTTCGTTGCACGGAGGAGATTGTTTGTTCCCTTCCCCGCGAAAGCGGTCCTGGAAGCTTCGCGCGATCTCGTTGTTCGCAGTCGTTCTGACACTCGAACTTGCGACGCGTTTTTTCCATCCGGATCGACTTTACGAAGTTCAATTCGATCCCGACATCGGTTATCTGCTGAAACCGAATCTGAGCATCACAGTGACCGATCGCGAGTCGAATGAGACGTACGATCTGAGGACGAACTCGCTGGGGTTTCGCGGTTCCGAATGGATCGTTCCCAAACCGCAGGGTGTCAAACGAATCGCGATACTGGGGGATTCCTTTGTCGAAGGTCGCGCCTACCCGGAAGATCGGGTTTTCTGCGGGCGACTGCAAAAGCTCTTGAACGAGTCCTCGACTTCGGAGCGATGGGAAGTCATGAATCTGGGAGTCGGGGGACAAAACACCTCGACCCAACTGGCCGTCTACCAGAAAATCGTCAAGCCGCTCGATCCCGACCTCGTGATCCTGTGCGTGACCCTCTCCAATGACATCCGGGAAAACTTTCGCGAGCTGGCTCACACTGACGGTGTATCATGCGAACTTGAGCAGGACGGCCGATTGAACTTCACACCCCCCCGGCGGATGGCCGACCTCGAGATCAAAAGCCAAAGCAAATTGTACCTCTGGCAAAAGGCCAAAATGCAGTTCGCCGTCGATCGCTGTCGATCCTGGATTTCCGCAGCCGACCTGTACGATCCGCTCGCCAAAATCAAGAGAAATCAGCTCGAAGAAACGCGACGCCTTACCGCCGTCCCGCTGGAAGACCGATACCAACGCGCCTGGAGCGTGACCGGAAAAATCCTCGAACTGTTTCAAACCCAGGTCGAGGAAACTGGCAGCCGCTTCTACGTCGTCTCGTTACCCAACGCCTGGCAGATTCACCCGAACCTGTTCGACTCCGTGCAATCGGAGCAACGGGATCCCGAGGCGCTTGCGCTCGATCAACCCATCGAACAGCTCGCTGCAATCGCCGATCGGCTCGGTCTCGAACTGCTGGAATTGACGCCGGCGTTCCGCGAAGATCTGGCGGATTTCCAACGGTCGGCTCCCGGGCAATCCGTTGAAGAACGGCTGTTTCTGAAAGGGATCGGTCACTATTCGGAACGCGCTCACCAACTCATCGGCGAGGAAGTGTTCCGGTTTCTCAATTCGAGCGAAGAGTCTTCAACGACAATTCGGAGCGACCGGCTGGCCGAGCAGCCGACTGACTCGCCCACGTTGCGACGATAACGCCCGTCCGAACTCTTCCCGCCCTCTTCTCAAATCTCCGCCTCGGCTGGTGGCGACTGCCGGTCCGGTCGCTCAGCGTTCGCTTTCCGACCAACTCAAGATGGTTCCCGAGCGACTGTGAACGTCTGGAATGCCGAAGATTCGCCTCTCGCAAGCGGATATCCGGAACCCTCTGGACGATTCAGTGAAAACCAAGCTCTCAGAAATTTGGGATTTTTCGGAAATTTCGAGATGATTTTCTCAGAACATACTGTACTATAGTCCATATTTCCGCGAGGCAGGCTGAATCCAGCGGGGCTGTCTTGGGTGGAAACTGGCGTCAATCCGCCAATATTGTAAGAATTGCGGGAGCACGAATCGAGTCAGATATTCATTTTCTACATTTGTCTACTGTTCGATTTTTTTTCCACTTTCGGACAAATTATCTTGAACTCATTCCCCAAGAAGTATACATTACTGCCAGTGAATGAAACCTCACGCTTGTTGCGAAGGTGTTCTGATCTCGCTCAGTTTTCCCGAATCCAGAGTCGTCAGAATACTTTCGCAGATACGGTTGTTTCTTCATTCCCTGATTCCGTATCCCCAGTTTAATCAAGAAAGTTCGAACAATGGCGGAACTTGCTGCTTCGGAGAAGCCCTCACTCACCGCTCGTCAAAAAATGATTTACGATTTCATCAAAGATAAAATTGTGAATCGGGGATACGGCCCCACTGTGCGCGAAATCGGCAATGAGTTTGGAATCCGTTCTCCCAACGGAGTGATGTGTCACCTGAAGGCACTGGAACGAAAGAAATTGATTACTCGGGAACCGCACATGTCCCGAGCGATCCAATTGACAGAACAGCCTCAAAAACGCATGGCGTTACCGTTGGCGGGTCAGATCGCCGCGGGAAGTCCCATCCTCGCCGTCCAGCAGGACGAACGCATCGACTTTTCCAAGTTGTTCGATAACGACGACCACTACTGTTTGAAGGTCAAGGGAGATTCGATGATCGAAGATCAGATCGCCGACGGCGATTACGTGATCATCCACAAGCAATCGACTTGCCGTAATGGAGAGACCGTCGTCGCACTGATCGAAGGTCAGGAAGCGACTCTGAAAAAATTCTACAAGGAAAAGAAAAACATTCGCTTGCAGCCGGCCAATTCCTCGATGAAACCGATTTATTCCAACAACGTCGATATTCTGGGCGTTGTGGTCGGGGTCGTCCGCAGTTTCGCGTAACCACCGCTTTCGTTTGTTGCATCCACCCGCACTCGATTCGTCTCTAACGAATCGAGTGCGTGCTGGCATTCCAAGATCGGGAATCATCGCGGAGGTATTCCGTTTCGTCCAATGCGAGGAGGAGCGACTCTCCGATTGGAATGGGCTCCGGACTCATCTCCGAGACCCGATTATCGAGGCTTTTTCTGCTTTTGATTCCACAGCGACTTCAACTCGTCGAACCCGCGCAGTGTTTGCCCCTTCTCGACGATCGGGACTGGTTTTGCTGCACCGCCTCGTTTGCGCCGTTTTCTCTTTTTCTTGGGTTGAGAGAGGTTCTCCTGATTCGTCTGCGGAGGACCTTCCGTGCTCGCCGCGGCCGGTCGATCTTTGACAGTATGCGGCTTGCCGGTTTCTGAAGGGGAGATCATGGAGAGAGCAACTCGTTTTCGCTCGACGTCAATCGTATGTACCCAGACCCGCACGCGGTCGCCCACACCGACCACATCGTGCGGAGATTGGACGAACCGGGTGGAAAGTTGACTGACGTGGACCAGCCCGCTTTCCTTCAATCCGACATCGACGAAGGCTCCAAAATCGACCACGTTCAGTACGGTCCCGCTCAATTCCATTCCGAGCTGCAGATCGTCGAGTCTCAGTACCCCCTGCTTGAAGACGGGGTCCGCCAGATCTCCCCTCGGATCGTGGTCGGGTCGCATCAGCGCGGACAATAACTCGTCGAGTTTGAGCCGGCTGAGATTGAGCCGCGCGGCGAACTGGTCCCGATCGATCTGATCGAGTTTTCCGGGCAGGAGCGACTCGTCTTCGAGGACCTGTTCGGGGGAGAGTTCGAGCAGGTCGAGTATCTTCCGGGCGTCGTCATAACTTTCGGGATGGATCCAGGTCGAATCCAGCGGGACATCGCCGTTCCGGATTTTCAGGAAACCGGCAGCTTGCGTAAACTTCCCTTCCCCGATTCCGCTGACCTCGTTCAATTGTTCTCGCGAGCGAAACCGGCCGTGGGCCTCGCGCCATTCCAGAATTCGCCGCGCGATCAACTGGTTCAGACCCGAAACCCGTTTCAACAGTGAGACGCTCGCTGTATTCAAGTCGACGCCGACGAAGTTGACGCACGATTCGATCACTTCTTCGAGCGATTCCTGCAGCAATTTCGGTGTCACATCGTGTTGATACAAACCGACGCCCAGATGTTGAGGATCGATTTTTACCAGTTCCGAGAGCGGATCGACGACCCGTCGGCCGATGGAAATCGTTCCGCGAACGGTCGCATCGCGCTCGGGAAATTCTTCCCGCGCGACCGAACTGGTCGAATAGATACTCGCACCCGCTTCGTTCACAATCACGTATCGAAGGTCGGGGCAATGGTCGGCAATCGCTTCGGAAATGAGTTCTTCGGTTTCCCGGCAAGCGGTCCCGTTGCCGATGGCTGAAAGCTGGCAGCCGTATTCGCGAATCAGCCGGACGAGTTTTTCAATATTACTTTTCCGCTTTTCCTCCGAACCGGTCACGTAGATCACGTCGTGCGCCAGACATTTCCCGCACTCATCGATGACGGCGAGCTTGCAACCGGTTCGAAAACCCGGATCGACAGCGAGGATCGTCTTGCCCCGCAGAGGAGGCTGCAGCAGCAGGTTTCTCAAATTGCGAGCGAACACACCGACGGCGTGAATTTCGGCGGACTCCGTCGTTTCTCTGCGGAGTTCGCGCTCGAGACTGGGACCGATGAAACGATCGATCGCATCGCGAAGGCACTTGAGTAAAAAGTTCGAACAGGGATGTTCTCCGAAGCCGGCCTTGCGGAAGTACCAGTGTTCGGAACTCTCCTGGTCCCATTCGATTTTGACCCTGAGAATTCCCTCTTTTTCGCCTCGATTGACGGCCAGCATGCGATGCGGGGGAATCGTGGCAACCGTTTCTTTGTAATCGAAATAGTTGCGAAACTCCTGTGCATTCGCCGGTGATTCTCCGGTCTTGCTTTTGACTGCCGACACAATGAAGCGGCCCGACTTCCAGGCGATCTCGCGGGCGTGTTGCCGAAATTCGGCGTCCTCACCAATCCGTTCGGCGAGAATGTCTGCCGCCCCCTGCATAGCGGCCTCGACGTTTTCCACCTTTCCATCCGCAGTCACAAATTCCCGAGCGACCCCCTCAAGCGATTCCGATGCACATTCTCCCGACCAGATTCGTTCGGCGAGAGGCTGCAAGCCGTTTTCGCGTGCGAGCGTGGCTCGGGACTGCCGCTTCGGACGATAGGGGAGATACAAATCTTCCAGACGTTTGAGCGAATCCGCCTGGAGGATCGATTCCTTCAACTCGTCTGTCAAAGCTCCCTGAGATTCGATCAGCCGCAGAACCGCCTGGGCGCGCTCGGATATCTGGCGGCGCGTGTGAACTTCTTTCTGGATGGCGCGGATCTGTTCTTCGTCGAGATTTCCGGTTTGTTCCTTGCGATAGCGCGTGACGAACGGAACAGTGTTACCGGCATCGAGTAACGCCATCGTTTGACTGACGCAACGAGTCTCCAGACCCAAGACGGATGCCACCGCCGAAAAGTCGATGTCGATTGGTTCGGTCATAAGGAACTATGAGATGGGACAAAGAATGGGAGATCATCGACACCCGGCTGCGAATCGAAGCCGGGCAACTCTCAAACCGATCTTTGGGACTCGAACAAGGTTCTTCCAAAAAGCAGTGATCTCGACCCTGAGTATACCGAGTGTTTTCGAGAAGTCACTCGATTTTTTTGAACTGAGGCCGATTACGATCGTCGCACGCGGTGTCCCGGTTCCCGTGCCGTGCGGGGGCGCTTCGAATGCTCGAACCGCTCCAATCTCAGACTGGTCTGGAGTTCCCTCTGCGAACAGACTATATTTTCAAGGCAAGGACGACCGTTCTCAGGCGGATTTCACAATTCGGGGTTCGAACCTGAAAAGGTTACGGTCATTTACGAATCTCTCTCAGCTTCAGGGTGGAAGTCAATGAAATCCTACTCTCGACTCGTTTGTCTGGCAATTCTCGTTTTTTCGAACTCGTTCCTCGCGGCACAACCCAAAGTTCTGCCTCGGCAACCCAACGGATTACCCGTGCCAGTCCCGGCTCAGGTCAATCCCGCACACGAAAAAGCGAAACGCGACGCAGAGCAGGCGTATACGGAGGGTAAATACAACACCGTCATCACACTGATGGAGACTGTCATACGACAGAATCCCCGCGATGACGTGGCCCTCTATCTTCGCGGCAGCGCTCGAATCGAAGAAGGCGTACAGCAAAACGACCAAAAGCTGATCCGGGATGGCATCTCGGATAGCCGACAATCGATTCTGTACGACAAAAAAGGGGAAGCGATCTATTATCTCCCCTATCTGTACGGAATGACCAACCTGACGCTGATGGAAGGCAAACCTCAACACGCCACCGTTTCGGTTCAGGTCGCGACCAGCAGCCTGCAGGATTCCAAACTCAAGGGACAGGATAAAGCGAACCTGCTCTATCAACGGGCTTTCGCCCAGCAGGCTCTGAAAAAGTTCGACGAAGCGGCGAAGGACTATCAGGCGGCGATCGCTGAATTCCCCGCGCATCTGGGAGCTCAGGTTGCACTGGCCGAAACCTATCTGCAGGATAACAAAGAGGCTCAAGCCCTGGCAGCATTTGAAGTCGCCATTAAAACCTTTCCCAACAGCGCTCTGATCTACAACAATCGTGGAACGCATTTTCAACAGAAAGGGGACTTCGATAAGGCAATTCTCGACTTCACGCAGGCGCTGCGCGAAGACCCGAACTATTACCATTCCTACACAAACCGGGCTTATTGCCTGATGGAACAGGGGAAGGCGAGCGCGGCGGAAATCGATTACACCGACTCGTTGAAGCGAAACGATCGGCAATCGAACGTCTACAGTCTCCGCGCGATCGCGCGGCTCGCTCAGGGCAAAGCGGCCGCAGCGGCCGAAGATTATCAGGCCATTATCCGGCTCGATCCCAACAATGCCGTTGCCTGGGGCGATCTGGGATTTGCCCGCTTCTTCAACAAGGATTACCAAGGGGCGTTCGATGCATTCAGCGCCGCGGTCAAATTGAGCGATGAACTCCGCTACGTCGATTCCTGGCGTTATCTCGCGCTGACGAAATCGGGAAAAGAATCCCAGGCCAAAGCTTTGTTCGCCAACTCACTCAATAAAATTCCCGTGCAGCGAAATTGGATCGATTCGCTCATCGCTTATCAGGCGGGTGCAATCGAAATGGGAGGTCTGTTGGCGGCAGTCGACAAAACCGACCCCGAGATCAAAAAGATTCAGGAATGCGAAGCCCAGTTCTTCGCCGGACAATTACTCATCGCGAAAGGCGAAGCCGAGAAAGCCGGCGAACATTTCCGAAACGCGATCGGCACCAACCTCAAACATCTGTCCGTCTATCGCGGTTCGCGGTACGAATTGCAAGAATTCTCACAAACGGCGGCTCAACCGCTGCCGAAGATCAATTGAATTCACATCGGCGAAGGAACAGTTGACTCCGATGGGAGAATTTTTAAATCCGTAATATATTCAGTAGTCGTATTATCATGGGGTCGGTTTGATTGTCGATCGACCCGAAAAATTTGCCATAAAGCACGTGTCGAGTGGAGTTTACGAATCGGATATCACGACAAAGACGTGTGTCAAACCGTGCGATGGGGTGTCATTCGACGGACGGTATCAATCTGTGAAGATTGAAGTTATCGAGACGAACCTCCGGCGGAACTCCCCCGGACACGACAACAACGAACGATCGTCGCTGTTTATTGACATCGTTCACACACGCTGCCGCTGGCTCTCGCCGATTGGTTGACCGTCTGTCAAATATTCACCGTTCTGTGAAAAAAAGCGATTCCTGGATGACGTTCGGGCTGCGAGGTGAAATAATGGGAGCGGTCTGCGTTCGCTTC
>DATKCB010000097.1:0-2306 GCA_035513495.1 Planctomycetaceae bacterium
ACCGATCGCGGTCCGAAATCGGAAATCGACTCGGCCACGGGACGCGTTGCGAAAGCGCTCGAAGGAGAATCGCTGAAGGTGCTGAAAGTCGGACAAGGGAAAGTTGCCGAGCAGAAAATGGGAGGTTTTAAAGCCGATCGCTGGAGCGGTGACGCGCAGTTGTTCTGGACAGGGGCGAAACCGCGCGCCCGGCTCGATCTCGAAGTCCCGGTTGAAGTGGACGGCTCCTACACCGTGTCGGCGGCGTTCACTGTCGCGAAGGATTACGCGATCGTCAATCTGCTGCTCGACGATGAAGCTCTGACGAATCCGATCGATCTCTACAACTACCCCGACGTCAAAACCACGGGACGACTCGACTTCGGAGCGAGAAAACTGTCCGCCGGAAAGCATACGCTGACCGTGGAAATCATCAGCGCTAACCCCGCCGCAACGAAGTCGTACATGGTGGGGCTGGATTACGTGTTGCTGACGCCTGCGAAATGATGAGGAGTTAGGATTTAGGATGTAGGAAGTAGTGATTTCGTTGAACGATCTGAGGGTGCAATCTGAACACTGGATATGACCACTGGGAGATGACGACGTGACTCGGATGAGACTGTTGATGGCGTGTTTGTTTTTTTGCGTGGGTACAACGTCAGATGGTGCTGACGAACAATACGATCTCGTGATTAAGAACGGTCGCATCGTCGACGGTTCGGGCGCACCGTGGTATCGGGGTGACGTCGGTATCCGCGACGCTCGGATTGCAAAGATCGGCCGGATCCCCGACGAACAGGGACGTGAGGTCCTGGATGCCGAAGGGCTGATCGTCGCCCCCGGGTTCATCGACATGATGGGGCAGACCGCGACTCCGATGCTGGAGGATCCCAAGGCCGCGCTGAATCTGCTGACGCAGGGAATCACGACCATCAATGCGGGTGAAGGAGTCTCCGCCGCACCTCTCGGGGATATCGAAGCGGGACAACTCGGCTGGCAGACGATGAACGAGTATTTCACGCTCGTCGAACTGAAGGGGCTGCCGGTCAACGCCGTGCAAACGGTCGGACACACGCAAATCCGGCGGCTCGTGCTGGGAGATGTCGATCGTCGTCCCAATCCCGAAGAACTGAAACAGATGCAGGCTTACGTTCGCGAGGCGATGGAAGCCGGCGCGATCGGTGTTTCGACGGCGCTGATCTATCCCCCTGCGATCTATGCCCAGACCGAAGAGATTGCCGCTCTCGTCGAAACTGCGGGTGAGTACGGGGGCCGCTATTACACTCACATGCGTAACGAAGGGGATCTCCTGCTGGAAGCGATCGACGAAGCGCTCGAGATCGGTCGTGCTGGGAATGCTCCCGTGCATATCTTTCATCTGAAAGCGGCCGGCCGTCAGAACTGGGGCAAGATGCAACTCGCCATCGCCCGCATCAAGGCTGCTCGTGCCGAGGGACGGCAGGTGACTGCCGACATTTATCCTTATATCAACAACGGACTCGGCGCTGCGGCGTTCATTCATCCCCGGCACTTCGCCGAGGGCCGCGAGAAACTGATTCGACGGCTGGATAACAAAGATCTCCGCAACGAAATCCGCACGGAAATGGAAACGACCGGCGGCTGGGAAAACTGGTTTCGCCACTGCGGGAACGACTGGAACAAGGTGGTCATCGGCCAGTGTTCTGACGAACGCTACGCGCCTCACGTCGGACAAAGCGTCGCCGCGATCGCCAAGGCGGTCGGCGAAGAACCCTGGGATACTTTTTTCAATCTCGTGCGTTCAGGCGCCTTCGCGCTTCCCGAAAGTATGACCGACGCGAACAAAATTCTCGCGATGCAGCAGGAATTCGTATCGTTCTGCACCGACGTCGGACCCGCCGGCGGATCACGGATTGCATCGCATCCCCGGGCGTTCGGAGCGTTTCCGCGACTCCTCTCACATTACGTCCGCGACCTGGGAGCGATCTCGCTCGAACGGGCGATCGCTCAGGCGAGTGCAGTCGCTGCGAACGATGTTCTGGCCTACGATCGCGGTCGCATCGCGGAAAACCTCGCCGCCGACATCATCGTGTTCGATTACGAAAAATTGACCGACAAGGCGACATTTTCACAGCCGAACGAACTGTCCGAGGGGATGAAATTTGTGATCGTCAACGGCGAACTGGTGCTGAAAGACGGAAAACTGACCGACAAGTTCCCCGGGAGGATCCTGCGCGGTCCCGGTTATCGCAAGGAAACGGCTCCTCATCAGGTATCGACAGGTCCGGAACCGGGCATCTCGGAATTCGATTCCGTGATGCGGGACTACATGCGGAAGCACCGCATCC
>DATKCB010000098.1:0-11846 GCA_035513495.1 Planctomycetaceae bacterium
CTGTACGGTGGCTATTGCATCGCCGAACTGCTCGAGGGCCTGACCGAAGAATTCGATCCGCATCCCGGGTTGTACGAAGAAGCTCTCCACGGACTGCATCGGTTGGATGATGTCACTGTCGAACCTCAGTTGGCGATTGTATTGTTCGAGTTTGCCGTACTGAGAGAGACGGGACATCTTCCGAATTTTGAGCAGTGCGTTGTGTGCGGACGAGCGGCCGATGGTCGATCGCCGTATGCCTTTTGGGTTTCACAGGGAGGAATTCTCTGCCGGGAATGTCAGAAACAGGATTATCGCCGAAACCGGCTGAGGATGAAATCGGTTGAGCTGTTGCAACTTTGGTCGCAGCCCGATCCGATTATTCTCGAACACGTGGATGCGTCGATTCTGAAAGAAATCAGTAACGTCACAACAACGGCCGTCACGTATTATCTGGGATGGCCTCCAAAAACATTGAGATACCTGAAGCAATTTCGGTGAACCGTTCGGTGAGTTGAGATTCTTCGTGTTCCAATCAGAAAACCTGTCCTGTTCCGAACCGGGACCTCACGGATGAGACCCGGCCAGCGCGGAAATTAACCGATGGATCGACCATTTCACTCCGCCTCAACCCGCTTCGCGGCGCTGGGCTGCCTCGTCGCGATCGGCTTGTCGGGATGTCGCTCCTTCAGCTTGTTCGGAGCCTCTGACGGTGATGCTCAAGTTCAGGCCATGACCAGTACGGAGGACATCAAAGGTCCGCTCGAACGCATGGTGTCGTGGGCAACCGAACGGAAGCCGAAGGGACGGCTCGAGAGCACGCCCGACTATTACCAGAAAGGTCAGGACGAATTCGCCCGCGCCAAGCAGACTTTCGAGTCGAGAGATTTCGCCGCAGCGGAAAAAGAATTGAGATCCATCGTCAGCGAGTTTGAGGAATACGCCGTCAAGGAAGACGCACTCTTCCTGCTGGGCGATACTTGTTACGCACAGCAGAAATATCCCCAGGCTCAAGATGCTTTCGACGAACTCGTCAAGGACTTCCCGGCCACGAAATACAAACGGCAGATCAGCAAGCGGTTGTTCGATATCGCGGGCATCTGGCTCGATTTTCCCGACGTTGTCAAAACCAGCGATATCCAGCTTGCAGGAAAAATTGAAGAGGCGGGGAATGCCAGAATTCCGCAACACCAGCGAAGTTCGTGGGATCCGACCTTGAAGGTTCCCTTTCTGCCCAACCTCCATGACTCGACCCGGCCGCATTTCGATACCGAAGGCCGGGCGCTCGAAGCACTCAAGTCGATCTGGTTGAACGATCCGAGCAGCGATCTGGCGGACGACGCCCTGATGATGACGGCCAGTCATCATCTCCGAAAAGGAAATAACGTTCGCGCCGACGAATACTTCGCCGCTCTGCGGCAGAATTACCCCAACAGTCCACACTTTCAGAACGCCTTCATTCTGGGATCTCACGTCAAGCTGATGTCCTACGAGGGTGCCGATTACGACGGGACGCGTCTTGAAGAATCGCAACAGCTCAAAGAAAGCGCGCTCAAAATCTGGCCCAACCACAAACTTTCGGGCCGCCTCGAAGATGAACTGAAGCGGATCGAAAACGAAAAAGCGAAACGAGAGTGGGAGACAGCCCAATTCTGGTTGAAAAAAGGACGCAAGGACTCGGCGGCAATTTACTGCCGCGAGGTCATTCGATTGTACCCCGATTCAGCCTACGCTGAACAAGCGCGAAAGTTCCTGGCCGAGAACGGACAAAACTTACCGCGGGTGGAACAGAAAAAGGATTGGGACTGGACACTGTTTCCCAAACTCGAAAAAATTCCGTCCCTCCCCAAGCCTCCGAAAATCAGTCTCCCGAAATTCGGATCCGATGACGACGAACCGACTTCACCGGACGACGATTCCACAGGTCGCGTTGCGCTTTAATATCGGGCCTGCCCTATGTATCACCCTGCAACTCATTCGACAACAGCCAGAATCACTCCCTGGTTGATCGGTCTGTCGATCTCGTTCTCGGGTTGCGGATATGTCGCAGGATCGTTTCACGCTCGCGACGTGAGAACGATCGCCGTTCCGGTCTTCGAGAATGACTCGACGAGGCGTGGGATCGAACTAATGCTCACGGAGGCGGTGCAGGACGAAATCAAAACACGGACACCGTACCGGCTCGCCAAAGAACCTTACGCCGATACAAAATTGCGCGGCAGAATCGTTCAAATCCGCAAGCGTTCGCTGGGTGAAACGCGGACCGATGACCCGCGCGAATTGCAATATTCTCTGGCAGTCGAGGTGATCTGGGAGGATCTGCGGACGGGAACAGTCCTCGCCGAACAATCGATTCCGATCAACCCGGTCGGGTTGCACCTGGAGTCAAACGCCACGTTCGCACCCGAAGTCGGTCAGTCGCAGGCAACGGCCACACATCAGGCGGTTGAGAGATTGGCCGCTCAAATCGTCGATCGGATGGAAGCGCCGTGGTAGTCTGTCAGGTTGACGTTCTTAGAGTGAATCAACGCGACAATCAGGGGAATCCGGGAGATCGCGGTGTTTGATTGCGTTCGCGGATCTGACGCATTCGTTCCTCGGACTCTCTGCGCATTCTTTCCATTCGTTCCCGGCTTTCTTGCCTTCGCCGCTCTGCGTCTTCTTGCATTTTGCGGCCGAAGTCGGCGGCCGGATTCCCTGGATTCGGGCTGGTTCCCGCGGGAGGAGGATTAAAGTTGGGCGGCTGCGTAAAATCTGAGGAGTCGGAGGGAGCGGTGAAGTCATTTCCGTTCGCTCCCGCGGGATTACCCAACGCTCCCGCCCCGTTGCTGGTGATGGGAGTCACCGGCTGAGTGATATTGAGGGAGTTCAGAAATTTATCGAAGTCCGCCTTGCTGTCGGAAAAGTTGCGTTCCTCCGCCCCGGCTAATGTGATCACCATTTTTGATCCTACCAGAAACAGCCGATACACAAATTGCAGCTGTTTACCCTGATAGGGCATCGCGACGCTTAACTCGACTCCGGGATGAATGTTTCCCGCCGAGTCATTGACGCTGATTTTGTTTTCAGAGAGAACCCGGGCTCCGGGAGCAGCGAGGATCATTCCCTGTTTCGATTCGCGGAAAACATTGTCGACATCTGCTGCGGACAGACCTCCGATCGCGCCCGCAGGCACAGGCAACGAAGCGTGCATCAGCCCGAACGCGCGCTCGGGACGGCGCGTTTCGATCATAAATTGAGTGATTGAAATACCAGCTTGAAATTGCGAGCTTTGCATCGGTTTCCCCGGCATCTGGATCGCAAACGGTGTCCCGGGAGGCTTAAACTCTTCCCACGAAAGCGAGCTTCCGAAATCCATCTTTCCGATCGCACCCCCCACGCGAGCGATCAATCCGATCACCACAATCGCAACGAATAACCCTCCCACAATTTTTCCCACCAGCGCTCCGGCATTTCCCGAGGAGCCTCCCGCTGGACGTTTCTTCTTCGGTTTCTTTGGCCGGGTAGAAATGGTACTCGGCGCAGTTCCTCGGGATTGGAGTGAATAAGCCGAAGGAGCGGAATAGGCACCCGAGCTAGTCGAGGAATCTCCCCAGTCATCGTCGTCGCTGTTCCAGAAATCATCCTGTTTCGAACTGTGAGAACTGGAGTCGTCCCACGGATCGTCGTCGTCGAAGCCAGCGTTTAATTCGGGAACCGTCAAAATTGATTCGCAGTCTTTACAGCGAATCTTCCTCCCGGCGGCTTCGTCTTTTAACTGGTAACTTCGGCCACAGGTGTCGCATGAGAGAGAAATAGTCATGGTGAAATGATCCCGAACTCGATGAAAGAGCGAGTGTACTGAAAATCGGACTTCGGTAGTTTCGAGCGTCGCCGAACCGAAGTGAGAGAGCATCAAGCCAATCGGATGCGTGAAATCATCGACTGCCGAATGCAGGTGAAATTCTAGCGACTCGATATCGGAAATGCACGTATTTTTCACACTAAGTCAGTTGTGGCCGAGACGTGCATCCGCATTAACCTTCTGGAACACCAGATTTTGGAGCCTCCGTCGAATTAGAAAAACATTCTGACAAACTGGAATGCAATCATCGCGGCAGTGGCGAGCAGCAGCCAACCGAAGCGACGCCGGAGTTTTTGACCTCGCCAGAGTTGCCCGGTCCTCGATCCGAGCTGCGCTCCGAACGTTCCACCGAGCAGGAGCGCACAGACGAGTTTCAGATCGACAAATCCATTCCAGGCGTAAATGACCGTCGCCTGAAACGAAATCATCCAGATGATGATCAAGGCGATCAAAATCGCTTTCTGGGCGCGAATTCCAAACAGATAGACCATCCCGGGAATCAGAATCAGCCCTCCACCCATGCCGAGCAAGCCCGACAAGAAGCCGATTCCCAAACCGAACCAGCAGAGTACCAGGAGACTGATGCGGTCCCCCTCGAATTCGCGAAGTCGGATGAGGGGGGGGATTCTCCAATCGGTCAGCCAACCGAGAGCAATCGGGCGTCCGCGTTCTGCCCGATGAGATTCCCAGATCGAGAACAGACCCACCTGAGCCATCACACTGAAGTACAATCCGAGCACGACCAACTGAGCGGCGGAAACTTCCTTCTCCCACAGGATGATGGTTCCCAACTGGTCGAGTTGACGCAACGTCATCGTACCGACCCACACTCCCAAGACCAGTCCGCCCGACAAGGTGAGTGGAAGCTCGAGGTCTCGCAAGCGGATCCGGCGCGCCATCAGCGACGTGGTGGCGGGACCAAGGATCTGACATGCCGTCGATCCCACCGCCCATTCGACGGGAATCCCAAGCAGAATGTTCAAGACCGGGACGAGCAGGAGTCCGCCACCGATACCGAACAACCCGGCGATCCAGCCGACAATTCCGCCCGCCAGCACTACGATCGTAAAGTCCGTTACACTCAGGTCCATCGGCCGGAGGCTTAAATCTGAAAATCGGGGAAGATCGGGTCGTCGTCTCCGTCGCCAGTCCGCTGGCGTTCAGCAAAGCGGAACAGCGCATGCACGAACCACCCCCAAACGATGGGTATCACGAGACATGCAATGACGAAGAGGATTTTGAATGCCATAGCGTACGCTAACATTCGCGGGTGGAATTCGCGAGTCATTCCCGGAAATGGATCGATCAGTCTCCCCGATACTCTTGTTGCTGCAATCTTTTTTCGTCAAAATGTTAATGCAATTCAATTGCAGAAAGCAACTCATGTCGATTCGCTACGTCCTGTTGTCGGTCTGGTGTCTGGGGACGATCGTCCTTCCCGGGGCGGATTTGCACGCGCAGGAATCCCCTGTTCAAGTCTCCTCATCCGTCACCGATGTCGGCAATGTCTTGAAAACGTACCGACCCGAAAGCCCGCTGAAGATCCCGGTTTTAATCGGTTACTGCGTATTGATTGTCCTGGCCTCACTGAGCGGAGGATATCTTCCTTCGTTGATTCGCCTCGATCACAACCGCATGCAGACGATCATCAGTTTCGTTGGCGGATTGATGCTGGGAATCGGCGTCTTTCATATGATTCCTCATGCCGTGCATGAAACGGGGGACATCGACTTTATCGCCTTCTGGATGATGGTCGGTCTGCTCGTGATGTTTTTCCTGCTGCGGACGTTTCACTTTCATCAGCACGATATTGTTGTGGATTCCGATCTCGTTCAGCCGGCACAATTACTGGCCGAGGCGCACGTGCTCTCGGAAAGCAATTCGGACCTCCTCGACGATCACGAAAATTGCGCGCACAATCATCGGCACGATCACGCACACAAGCTGAGCTGGGTCGGGATCGCGATCGGACTGAGTTTACACACCTTGATTGACGGTATAGCGCTCGGAGCCGCGATCGAAGCGGATTCGCATCGGGAAGTCTTTTTGTCTCTGTTTGGATTTGGAATCTTCCTGGCGATTCTGTTTCATAAACCGCTCGACGCGATGTCGATCACGAGTCTGATGACGGCGGGAGGCTGGTCGAAGCCGGCGCAGAATCTGGTGAACCTCGGCTTTTCTCTGATGTGCCCGTTGGGGGCTCTCGCGTTTGTGCTGGGAGTGAATCAACTGGGTGGAAATCAACATTACTTTGTGGGCGGAGCGTTGGCCGCGTCAGGAGGAGTTTTCATCTGCATCGCTCTCAGCGACCTGCTCCCCGAGATGGAGTTCCACTCTCACAATCGAATGCGGCTCAGTCTCGCGCTCGTCCTCGGCGTTCTGCTGGCTTGGGGAATCGGACTCCTCGAACCGGCGCACGTGCATCACACGTCCGATCTCAGTAAGACTCATCCGCAATCTGAACAGTCATCCTGAGGGCAACTCAGCCGATCGGGAGAAAACCTCTCTCAGCGACTGAAACTGGTTGCACAGAATTCGCAGTCACTCGACTCAATCTCCAGAAGATGGGGAGAAACTCCGATCACCTCTTTCTGACCTTGAAATGAACTTCAAGCCAGAATCTCATCGACCACCCGTGCAGATCGTTTGTTGGTAATGATCTGCTCCTGGCCGTTGTGCAGATAGATCAGCTCCTCGTAATTCAAACCGAACTGTTTCATCAGCGTCGCCTGGAAGTCGTTCGGGGTCACGACGTTTTCGACGGCGCGGTGTCCGAATTCGTCGGTTTTTCCGTAGGCGAGACCGCCTTTGATTCCACCGCCTGCCAGCCAGACGCTGAAACCTTGACCGTTGTGATCGCGGCCGGCTTGTTCGGGTTTGCCCTGATTTTGAGTCACCGGCAAGCGGCCGATCTCGCCCCCCCAATGCACGATCGTCGAGTCGAGCAGACCGCGCTGCTTCAGGTCCTTCACTAACCCGGCGGCAGGCTTGTCGGTTTTCTTGCAGATTCCCGAAAGGGCCTTCGTCAGGTTGCTGTGGTTATCCCACGGTTGACCGCTGTGAAACAGTTGCACGAACCGGACTCCCCGTTCGACGAGCCGCCGCGCGATCAGACAGCGCGTGCCGTATTCGCGGGTGGCGGGATCGTCCAGCCCGTACAGTTTTTGAGTCGCTTCGGTTTCCTTCGAGAGATCGAGGGCTTCCGAGGCGGACGTCTGCATTTTCGCTGCCAGTTCATAACTCGCGATGCGGGCTTCGAGTTCCGACTCTCCCGGATGCGACTCGAGATAGCGACGATTCAATGTTTGCAGAAGATCGAGGTTCTGTGCCTGAAATGTCCCTTTCAGATGCGGCGGCGGTTCGAGGTTCAGGATCCGCGGTTCCTTGGGACGCAGCACGGTTCCCTGAAACAGGGCCGGCATGAATCCGTTCGACCAGTTGGTCACTCCATCGACCGGCAAACCTCCCGGATCGGACAGCACCATGTACGCGGGCAGATTCTGCGATTCGCAGCCGAGTGCGTAAACGAGCCACGAGCCAAGCGTGGGTCGTCCCAGAACGCCCGGAATCCCTCCGTGAAAATAGCGGATCGAAACTTCGTGTCCGTTCGCGCCGGTGTGCATGCTGCGGATCAGCGTAATGTCGTCCACGATTTCCGCGGTGTGCGGCAGCAATTCGGAAAGCTCGGTTCCACACTCTCCGTGAGCCTGAAATTTCCAGGGAGTACCGAGCAGCTTTTTACTCGCCTCATTCACGAAGCTGAACTGCACGTCTTCGGCGTAATCGGTTCCGCTGAATTTACTCAGTTGGGGCTTGGGATCGGTGAGATCCATGTGAGACGGTCCGCCGTGCTGAAACAGCGAGATCATCGCGTTGGCGTGGGGAGTGAAGTGAGGTTCGCGGGGGAGGAGATCGTTGTGCGGCTTCGCCAGCGTTACGCTTTTCGGTTTGGCCTGCGCGCGATCGTGCTGGAGCATCCACGCCAGCGCGATGCTTCCGATCCCCATCGCATTTTCTGCGAGAAATTCGCGTCGAGTCGTCATGTTGTTCTCAGTCGATATAAAGAAATTCGTTGGAGTTGAGTAATGTCTGACACAGGTTGATCAGGACCTGTCGTCCGGGAGTCACGCCGTCGGGCGTTCCGCGTTTTTCCGCTTCGAGAGCGGATAACTGTTCCACAGCGAACCGGACCGACAGCTTCAGTTCTTCGTCGGTCGGTTGTCGGATAAACGCGAGTTCCCAGGCTTTGGCAATCCGAGCGGGAAGCTGTTCGTAACTTTCCGAGGCGGTCGGTCCGTGAAATTCAGCGACGGAATCGTAGGTTCGGGAAGCTCCATCAGCGCGTTGCAGGGTTAATTTCACCGGCCAGGAAAACGAATCCGAAGTCTCGTGAGCCAGACAGTCGAGAATCAGATCGATCGTGTCGCCAGGCTCGACTGCGATTTCGCCGGTTGTCGTTTCGATGCTTCCGTTGTGGATGGTCCACTCGCCGACCTGACCTGCGCGAGATGAGACGACTCGGCCTCGCACGCCGTCTCCGTTCTCGCTGCCGTGTCCGAGAGTGCCCGCGATCTTGACGTTGCCGGCAAACGAAGCCGTCCAGCGACGGATCGCACAGAAATCAGGTTTGCCGGGATGTCCGCCGTTCGCGTTCAAGATCACCCATCCGATGTTCGGATCGGGACGTTCGGAACCTCCCTGCCATTCGGAACCGGTCCAATGCGGCAGCGGCGTGTAACCGATGGTCTGCTTCGTTTCGGGATCGAACCGTCCGTATCCAAACGACCAGACGGGAGAGGGTGTTTCCGGAAGCGCGGGAATCGCCGCCAGACGTTCGGGAATGAGCGGAACGGACTCTCTCGTCGCACGATCGGCCAGTTTCTCCGCCTGCTGAAGCGAAAATTCACCGTTCATCATCATCAGCGATTGCGTGGCGACCGTCGAGACGGGACGGCTCTCGCAGTTGATTTCCATGACGGGGGCGTCGAATGTCTGCAACATGGCGACCGGCTGAGAGCGTCTGACCTTGATGTACATACTGCGGCGTGTCTGCTCACCATCGACGATGACTTGCCCGGTCTCATCTTCCTTGATCCCCGCCGGTGGACCGTAAAGGTCGGGACTCAAAGTCCCTGCGGCAGCCAGCATGCGATCGCGGAGGATTTCGGCCTCGATCCGCTGAATCGATTTCCGCCAGTAGTACCGGTTCTCGGGATCGATCGCGTTCTTGTCCGGTTCCCGGAGCGACGATTGCCGCCAGACCGTCGAAGTCAGAATCGTGCGATGCAGTTGTTTGAGGCTCCAGCCGTTCTTCACGAACTCGTGAGCCAGCCAGTCGAGGACCTCGGGATGCGTCGGTTCCGATCCGAGCTTTCCGAAGTCGGCAGGCGTGGGAACCAGACCCGTTCCGAAGTGATGCATCCAGATGCGATTGGCAATCACCCGCGACACCAGAGGATGCTTCCCGCTCGTCAGCCACTTCGCATAGGCGAGTCGTCGTCCGGTCGTCGGCAGGTCGGGTTGATTCGCGGGAAACTCGGGACGCTCTCCTTCGGGGGCGGTCACCGTCAGCGCGGCGGGAGCAACTTCCTGCAACGGCTGCTGGTGGTCTCCTCGATGGAAGAGTTTCGTGACGGGGACATTTCCGGGGACTTCGTTCAGCACGCGGAGAAATTCTTCTTTCGGTTTTTTGCTGCGAATCTCGCCGATCTTCTGATCGAATTTTTTGAGTTCCTCGGCCGCTTCGGGAAGGTACTGATACAGGACTCCGGGACTGATATTCACGCTCGGATTCATTTTGAGCAGCGCCTTCTGTTCGTCGGTCCGTTCCTTCTCGGCGGTTTGATAGGCGGTGCGGAGTTGTTCCCGGAGCGGCTCTTCGTACTTTTCGAGTTCCTTCGAGAGAGCTTGCGCCATGTACTCGTTTTGTTTGGTCGCTTTTTCGGCGGCGACCGTTTGTGCTTCGGCTTCGACCTCGGCGGCTGCCTTGCGGTCGGCCTCGGTGGAGAGCGAAATCCGGCGCTGATCCGGAGTTCGCCACTGTTGCCAGTCGAGCGCCGGTTCGAAAACGGCCCGCATCGCGAAGTAATCGAGATGAGAAATCGGATCGTAACGGTGATCATGACACTGCGCGCACGCGACGCTCATCCCTAGCAGCGAACTGCTCACGATTTTGATCGTATCGGCGATGACCTTGTTGCGCGCCTCGGGACTGTTATCCCCCGAGCCGGTTCCATCGGCCGCCATGCGGAGAAACCCGGTGGCGGACAGCAACTCGATTTGCTCGGGAGTCCAATCGCCGTTTTGCGGTCCGGCGAGTTCGTCGCCCGCCAGTTGTTCGATGATGAATCGGTCGAACGGCTTGTCTTTGTTCAATGCCTGAATCACATAGTCGCGATACTTCCAGGCCCAGGGACGTTCGGCATCCTGCACGGTGTAACCTTCGGAGTCGGCGTATCCCGCGACATCCAGCCAGTGACGGCCCCAGCGTTCTCCGTAATGGGGCGACTCGAGCAGGGTGTCGATCAGATTCTCGTACCAGTCGGCGCTGTCGTGGTTCTTCCAGCGGGCGAGTTCCCCGGTTGTGGGAGGTAAACCGATCAGATCGAAGTACAGCCGCTTGATCAGCGTTTCACGATCGGCGTCCGGCGAGAAGGAGAGACCTTGCGGCATCGCTTTGCGGATCAGCGCATCGAGCGGCGTGCGGACTCGTTCGTCCGACGACATGTCGGGAACTGCGGGAACGCGGATCGGCTGAAAGGCCCAGTAGTTTCGTTCTTCCTGCGTGATCGGGATTCCCGGGCCGATGGTTTCCGGCTCGGGGCGAATGGTTTTGGAACCCGAGGAAATCCAGCGTTCCAGGATGGCAATTTTTTCCACGGTGACGTGAGCTTCTCCGGGAGGCATCTCGCCGCTCTTGACCCGTTCGAGCAGATAACTCTCGGCGGGATTACCGGACACGATCGCCGGTCCCGAGTCGCCGCCAGTTTGCAGAAACCGCACGAGACGCAGATCCAGATTTCCTTCGAGCTTCTCCGTCGCTCCGTGACAGTCGAAACAGAACTCACGGAAGATCGGACGGATGTCCTGCTCGAACATCAGAGGAGCCGGCGGTTCCTGCGCGAGGCACGTCGCGGCGCCGATCGTGAACATGACGAGACAGAGCAATTGTATCCGCGAATCAAATCGTTGAATCATAGTCAGAACCAGAGGAGGGGGGAGAAGTTCGCAGGGAGGGAGGATGAATCTCTTCGAGGGGTTGGGAGAAGAGCGTTCGGGGGGAATTCTTGTAACTTCATTATGACTCCCGGACATTCGCTGGTGCAATCCCAAATCGACCCTTCGAACTGAGAAAGACGCTCGCTCGACAGGGATTTTTCTGGTAGTTTGGAATCTGAGACGGACATCGAACCATAAAACCACATTCCCCCACTTGAGGAGATTGCCGAGATGAAACGTCGTATTACAATCTTATCGACCGCCATGCTGATGCTCTCTGCTTGCTGGCTCAGCGCGGCCGATCCCGCAGGCTGGACGCAACTGTTCGATGGAAAAACTTTGACCGGCTGGACGCAGAAAAACGGAACCGCAAAGTACGAAGTCGTCGACGGCACCGTCAAAGGGACGACCAGCGAAGGAAGCCCGAACTCTTTTCTGTGTACCGACAAACTGTATGGAGATTTCGAACTGGAGTTCGAAGTGAAGGTTCACGACAAACTCAACTCCGGCGTTCAGATCCGTTCGCAGACCAAAGACACACCCACCGGTCGAGTGAACGGTCCGCAGGTGGAGATCGAATCGGGTCCCGCCGAAGCGGGCTATGTTTACGGAGAAGCGACCGGACGCGGCTGGCTGACTCCCGAATCGCGACTCAAACCTCACAACCACATGAAGAACGGCGACTGGAACAAGTTCCGGGTCGTCGCGAAAGGTCCGCGGATCCAGACCTGGATCAACGGCGAAATGATCGAAGACCTGACCGACGAAGAGATCTACAAAACGCATCCCAAAGGTTTCATCGGCT
>DATKCB010000099.1:0-3709 GCA_035513495.1 Planctomycetaceae bacterium
GCCCTCGATTCGTTCCCGGCCTGGGAACCGCTGAAGAAGCGGAGTCCGAATCAGTGAGGGGAGGGGGTTGAAGGTTCAAAGTTGAAGGTTAAAGGAATGAGATTGTTTCCGAGTCGAGAGTTTTTTGGGATTTTTATTTGAACAGGAGGAAACGGAGAGAACTGAGGATATCCTTTCTCCGTTTCCTCTGTTACCTCCTGTTCAATTTTTCGGTTAGCATATGCTGGTCGCTGATAAAGAATGCGAAATGAAAGAATTTCTGGACACGATTGCTGAATACGCACACGAGCACTGGATCAAGTTTCTGGTGGCGATGTTGTTCATGGCGGCGGGGTGGTGGTTCGGGAAACGCCGCGCGGCGTCCCAGTGGAAGCGGCGCGAGTTTCTGGGACGGATCAACTTTTCACTCAATACGCTGCAGGAGGGCAAACTCCTGATTCGGACGCTCTCGGAAAAAAGTTGCGAAGAAGTTTTTTTGAATCAGATCGCCGTCGAAAAAGTGATCGCCGCGGCCCGTGAGACGACGGCGGACGATCCGACGCTGCCGCTTCCGCAGGATGAATATTGGTTCTATCTCAATCCGGTACTCAACGAACTGTCGGAACAGTTCAGCCTCGGGATGCTCAGCCGCGACATGGGGCTGCCGGTCGAACGGGCTTCGTATCTGATCGCTTTGACCAGCGAACGGGCCGGCGAGATCCGTACGCAGAAAATTCGCGCGATGGTGATCCACAAAACGCTGCTGGAAAATCTCCCCGAGGAAGAACCCGAATACGAAAGCAAGAACCACGCCACCCGTTGGAAGACGCTCAATACCCTGGCCAAACTCTACAAGACGCAGCCGTGGAAGTTTCAGGACGTCGAAATCTGTATTCCCAAATCGTGAGGTCGCTTGCGAGATGGAGGGCGGTTCAGTAGAAGAGTTTCTTGAGTCGGCTTCAGCCTTGGCCGAACCAAACCATCGCTTCCCGATTATTGATTCACAGGAAAACTCATGTCGAAACTCGTTCTCTTGCGTCACGGTCAAAGTATCTGGAACCTGGACAACCGCTTTACCGGTTGGACCGACGTCGATCTGTCCGACCTCGGTCGCGAAGAAGCCAAAACCGCCGGGAAACAGATTGCCGATGAGAAAATTGAACTGCATCGTGCGTTTACGTCGGTCCTCAAGCGGGCCATCCGGACGCTGTGGATCGCACTCGACGAACTCGATCTGATGTGGCTCCCCGTCACGCGATGCTGGGAACTCAACGAGCGGCATTACGGAAATCTGCAAGGGCTCAACAAGGCGGAAACGCTGGAAAAACACGGAGAAGAACAGTTGCTCAAGTGGCGGCGCGGATACGACGTGCGTCCCGAACCGCTGGCGGACGACGACCCGACGCATCCGAAATTCGACCGTCGCTACAAACACATCGACCCCGCCTTGTTGCCGGGAACGGAATCGCTGAAAGATACGCTCAACCGGGTTTTGCCCTTGTGGCAAGACACGATCGTTCCCTGTCTGCAAGCGGGGGAAAATGTGTTGATCGCGGCGCACGGGAACAGTCTGCGGGCGATGGTCAAGCATCTCGACGGCATCTCGGATGACGACATTTCGGAATTGAACATTCCGACGGGAATTCCGTTGGTCTACGAGTTTGACGGGGGACTCAACGTCTTGAAGAAAGGATATCTGGGAGATCCCGAGGCTGCGAAGAAGGCGGCCGAGGCGGTGGCGAATCAGGCTAAAAAGAAAGAGAAATGAGCGACGATTTGCTCGGCCGTTTGAGTCGGTAAACCGTCGTCGGCGGAAATTTTGAAATCGTAGTTCGCTTCGTAGAGCGGTTCCCGTTCGAGGAACAGATCGTGGAGAGATTTTGTGCGGTCGATCACAACGCCGCGCTGCTGCAGATCGGACAGCCGCTGCTGGAGTTCGTCGAGCGCGACATCGAGATAGATCAGGGATCCTTTCGAGCGGAGCGTCTCAACGGCATCGGCCCGGTACACGATACTGCCTCCGGTCGAAACGATCGAACCCGTCGCTTCGATCCGTTGCGCCGCGTTCGCTTCGATTTCAAGGAAGTGTACGAAACCATGTTCGGCGATCAATTCGGACAACGTTTTGCCTTCGGAACATTCGATCTGTTCGTCGAGATCGACGAATGGTCGATTCGTCAGTCGCGCCAGTTCGCGGCCGACGGTCGATTTTCCCGCTCCGGGCATTCCGATCAACACGAGGTTTCGTTCGCGAGCGGGAACGTCGGGAGTCGTGAGGCAACGAATTCCCGATTCAGTGACGGCGAAAGTTTCCTCGAAGAACGACGCCGTCGGGCTTCCGTACGCGGAGATTCGTCCCTCGCGGTCGCGCCGGCAGTCCGCGGGATTCAGCGTGAGGACCGGTTCCAGCGTGAAAACGAAGCCGGGCTCAAACGAAATGTCAGAGTCCTCCTTATCGATCGGAGTCAACACCGGCGATTCATGCAGTTCCCGGCTGATTCCATGCAGATACGGAATAGGAACCATCGAAAGTTTCAGTTCCGAAAGAGTCTGATGCAGAAAGCGACGAAGCCCCTGAAACGACCGTGTCCGATCGAGGTGACCGCGGACGAGAGCGAGAATCTGCCGGCTCTGTCGAATCAGCCGCGCGTGTTCGAGTCGTGGCGTGCCGATTGCGATTGTTCGCGCCATATCGGCCCACCATCCCTTGAAGGATGCGCTCAGATCGATCGACAACACATCTCCGGAATTCAGAACGACGTCGTTTTCATCGAAAGACAGAATCCGTTCGTTGACAGCCAGCGAAATCGGACTCGGGAGCGGACTCCACACGCAACCAGCCTGTTGCAGAAATTGTTCGGCGGCAGTTCTCAATTGGCCGAGGCTGACTCCGGATACCGCGATTTTCAACTGATTGAGCAATTCCGTTCGAAGTACTTCACCGGTCTGCGCGATCGCTTCGATTTCGGTGGGCGACTTACGATCCGGCGTCATGCGCTGCTTTCGGAGGAACTCAGTTGGATGCCGCATCGAGCGCAGCTTCCGCTGCGGCCCGAACGTGTTCGTTCTCGTCGTCGAGATTTTTACGAATCAGCTCGCGCAACTGCGTCGACTGCTCGGGCATCCCCTGCAAGACTTTCAAAACCTGTTCCTTTAACGCCGGGTCAGTATCGGAAATGGATCGTGCGAATCCTGCGAGTACAATGGCTTCGGACTGGGGTTGGAACGCCAGCACTTCGATTGTATTGGCAGCCTGCCAGCGTGTTTCTCGATTGGGGCTTGTGAGCCGTTGAAAGACTTCATTGATCGCCCCAGAGTCCTGCGGACGATTCAGAAGGCGCTCCTGCAACTCGGTATCCGTCAGCGTCTTCAACCGTTCGATCGGAGCTGCGGTATCCGTGGGGAACGGATGGGGCTCTGATGGCTTCAGAGCGAGACCGGATCGGGGATGTTGGTCGAAATACTCTGAAACCGGATGACTGGTCGATGAGTTCTGCTGAGGTGGAAGTTCGCGTACCGACGCGAAGGCTGGGGCTTCAGGCTGCGGTGCGCGACGGGCTGTCTGGTCGGAATTCGTTGTTATCCGAGGAGTTGTTTCTCTCAGATTGACCACACCCGGGAGTTTCTGCGACCCAGGCTGCTCGTTTTGATGACCTTGCGTTTTCGGTCTAATCATGATTGTCCATTTCTCATCACGATCCGGAGTAGTCGGATCGGCTTGAGGACTCGG
>DATKCB010000100.1:0-5914 GCA_035513495.1 Planctomycetaceae bacterium
TGATCGATCCTTCGATAATACAACGTCCTTTCCGAGGAAAGGACAGAACTCCAATTCGTTGTATTCCCTATCATCGGCCATCCGCCTGTTAAGACTTGATAAATTTTAACGATTATAACGATTATTCAAAAAACAGTTCGAACAGAGATTCAGCCGATCGGGAAATCGTGTCTTACGCGCCCCAGGCGTAATCGCCCTGCTTGCGGAATCCGGACAGCTTGATCGTCCCGTTCTCGGTGATTTCCAGCAGCGAGTAGCCGTTGTTTTCACTCCCGGACCCTTCCACCATCGCGACCAGCGTGCAGTAGTGGATTCCATTGATTTCGGTATGTTCATTCTTGTGGCTGTGTCCCTGAAACACTGCCAGAATATGGTCCGACTGTTCGAGGACTTTCCGAATCTCTGGTGCGTTCTTGACTCCGTACGGTTTCCCGACGTCCAGCCGCTGGTGCGCGAACACGACCGTCGGTCTGGTCGTCGCTTTCAAATCGGCCTCGAGCCATTCGACTTCCGCCTGCGGAATGTTGGGATCGGTCCATTCGAAGTTCTTCCTCCCGTACGGTTCTCCGTCACTCCGAAAGCAGGAGTCGAGCACGACAAAATGAAAATCTCCCGAATCGAACGAGTAATAAGATTGTTTCTGTTCGACTTCGTCGAGAAACTCCCGTTTGGTGAGTGTGTCGACGCAGTGATTGCCGAGGACGTAGTGCCGCTGCCGGCAGATGGCGGAAAAGTCCTTATTGATCCGTTTCAGATATCCCAGTTCGGCCTCTACCGAATCCGCCGCATCAACGAAGTCCCCCAGTTCGACGAGAAACGCGGGGGATTCTTTCACAAACCGCTCACCCGCTTCCGCCAGCTTGTCGAGTGTCTCCCGATAATACCGCGAACCCGCCGGAGGTTTGTCGGCGTAATGCAGGTCGGTCACCAGTCCGACGCGAAGTTTCGTCTGTTGCTCATCCGCAAAAATCGACGAGAACGAGGTATTCGCCGCCGCCAACACCAGAACACCGTTTCTGAGAAATACCCGGCGTCCCAAACGGTCAATGGATTCTGTTCGATTCATTTTTTCGTGTCTTTTTGTGTTTTTCGTGGTCAATCAAATGCGGTTCACTCGTCGTTGCGGCCCATCTGTTCGTGCAACTGCTCCGCCAGTTTCGCGGCCGCCGGCGAATGCATTTTCAATGCATTGAAATTCTCGGCCGGATCCGAAACGTGATCGTACAGCATCCGCGACGTCACTTCGCCTTTCGGCTTCGTGTACTCTGTAAACCGGAACCGGTCGGTGCGGATCGTATCTCCGTTCTGAAATCGGCCGACGGCGGCCGTTTTCCAGTCGGCGTCGGGATTCTGCATCAGTTCGACGAAGCTGCGTCCCGCAAGATGTTCCGGCAGCGGTAGCCCCGCCAGTTCGCACAGCGTCGGATAGAGGTCGATCGATTCGATCAACTGGGACCGCCGCTCGCCCGCTTTCACGCCCGGAGAGCGGACGATCAGCGGAATCTGCATCGAAGTCTCGTAGCAACTGTGCTTGCACCACAGCGTATGTTCGCCGAGGTTCCACCCGTGATCTCCCCACAACACGACAATCGTGTTGTCAGTCAATTCCAGCCGATCAAGTTCGTCGAGTAACTTGCCGATCTGGGCATCGGTGTAGCTGACGCAGGCGTAGTAACCGTGAATCAGGTTGCGGGCCGTTTCCTCTGACACAGGACCGCTCGCGGGAATCCCCGCATACGCGCGAAGTTCTCCCGAGTTGTGGATCGACTCTTGGGGGGCATCCTGGGGCGGAGAGTAGTTGTCGGGGAGCTGGATCTGGTCGTGATCGTAAAGATCCCAGTATTTCTGCGGAGCGATAAACGGCAGGTGCGGTTTGAAGAATCCGACCGCCAGAAAAAACGGACGATCGTCCGATTTGAGTCGTTTCAGATCTTCAAGGGCACGGTTCACCAGCACGCCGTCGGCGTACGCATCATCGGGAACATCGGCGGACTCCCACGCGGGGCCGCGCTTTCGAGCTGCTTGCTGCTGCCGTTGCTCGTGCAACGCGACATTTTCGGGACGGCGATACCATGGGACGCCTTTCGGTCGCCACGCCGGTTCCGACCAGCCTTCGGCATTGTCCGTGGGGTGATGGAAAATCTTACCCAGCGAGACCGTGTAATACCCGTTTTGCTTGAACTGCATGTTCATCGTGGTGATGCCGCGAGCGTCTTTCTCGGCCCATGCCAGATAACTCACGAAGCGGTTCCGGGCGGGTCGGATGCCGCTCATCATGCTGGCTCGCGAAGCGCCGCACGTCGGAACCATGCAGTAAGCCCGTTCGAATAACACTCCGCTCTGCGCCAGACGGTCGATGTTCGGCGAATGGATGTGCTGTTTCCCGTAACACTTTAGCTCAGGCCGCAGATCATCCACGGCGATGAACAAGACGTTTGGTCTCGTCGTTTGTTCTGCGGAGACAATCGCAGCAAATAACAGGATCGGCAGGAAACACATCAGTCGAGACATGGTCATGAGTCATCCGGAACGGGAGGTGTGGGCGAAAATAAAATCGTTCATCGCCTCTATAGGTAACCGCTCGCCCGGCCAAATCAAAGGAAATTTGCAGATTGACTTGTGCATCGGGAAATTGCCGACTGTAAACTGTGCCTGCGTCATTCCTCCACTCTCCACAAGTAACCTGCCATGACAGACTCATCCGCTCCTGCATCAACTCCCGAACATCGCCCGTGGTATCGGCGTCTCGGCCCCGCCTTGATCACGGCCTGCGTGGTCATTGGGCCGGGGAGCATCATGAGCAGCTCGAACGTCGGGGTGACTTATGGATACAGTCTCTCGTGGGTAGTGATTATCTCGGTGGTCTTCATGCTGACGTTCATGTCGATGGGTGTGCGGCTGGGCGTGTTCGTGGAGCGTTCGCCGGGAACGATCCTGACCGAAAAAGTGGGACGCTGGTTTGCCGTTCTGCTCGGACTCGGTGTGTTCTTCATCTCGGCCGCGTATCAGTTCGGGAACAATCTCGGTGTCCATTTCGCGCTGACTACGTACATCGACTTCAACTATCTGATCGTGATTTTCAATGCGCTGACGATTTGCTTTCTGCTGTTCAGTAAACATCTCTATCAGGCGCTGGAACGATTGATGATGGTGTTGGTCGGGATCATGCTGGTTGCGTTTGCCGTCAATCTGATCTTTTCCGGACCTCGGTTCGGCGAGTGGTTCTCGGGGTTCGTCCCCAGCAGTCTGGATGACTTTAAAAACCTGACTGTTCTCGCGCTCGTCGGAACAACGTTCGTCACGACGGCAGCGTTTTATCAAGCTTATCTGGTCAAGCAGAAGGGCTGGTCGACGGAGGAAATGCACGTGGGACTGGTCGACGCCCGCGTCGGAGCCTGCGTGATGGCCGCGCTGACGCTGATGCTGATGGCGACCCCCGCGACGTTGTTTCACCCCAGCTTTAAGTACGAACAGATCGTGACCAAACCGGGAGATTCCGGTATCCCAGAGGGAGCACTGGTGATCGACGACAGCGATCCCGCTCGGTTCGAAGAATTAAAGCAGGAAGCCGAAGCCGACATCGACTGGCAGACGAATGAAAAACGCTGGCCCGCTATCCTGCCGCTGAGCGAAGTGACAGCGCTCAAATCATCTGCGAAACTCGAACCGCGAACCTTCAGCAAAATTCCGGAAGTCGGGATGTCGCTCAAGCCGCTGTTCGGCACGATCGGGCCGATGCTGTTTTTCCTGGGTGTGTTTTCGGCGGCGTATTCTTCGTTCCTCGTCAATTCCATGATCGGAGGGTTCATCCTCTCCGACGGCCTGGGACTCGGCAGCACGCCGGAAGACCGCTGGCCGAAAGTCTTCACGATCGCCGTGCTGATGACCGGGATGGGCGTCGGACTCTACTGCATTCTGTTTCTCGAAAATGAAAGCCCGGTCGGTTTGATCGTCGCCGCCCAGGCGGTGACCGTTCTCGCCGCCCCGCTCGTCGGGGGAACGCTGTTCTGGCTCACCTCGCGTAAAGATGTGATGGGCGAGAATGTGAACAGTCCGCTCGTCAAGTTCGTGGGACTGGTCGGGTTCCTGATGATCCTCGCGATGTCGGCCAACCTCGCCATCACCAAAGTCTGGCCGAAAATCCAGGCGTATCTGGGATTCGGTATGATATGAATGAAAAACCGACCGACGTCCGAGTCGTCGGAGCGGAACTGTATCTGCTCCCCGTGAAAACCCGCATGCCGATCAAGTTTGGTCCGGAAGTCTTTACGGAAGCGACGTACGCCCGCGTGCGGATCACCGTCCGCGATCGACAGGGCCGCACCGCTGAAGGCTGGGGCGAGACGCCGCTGTCAATCCAATGGTGCTGGCCGAGCGAGTTGAGCTATGTGTCGCGGCACGACGTGCTGGTCGAACTCTGCCGGAGGCTCACACGCGCCTGGGCCGACTTCGACGTGTGGGGACACCCCCTCGAAATCGGCACCGATTTCATCGAACAGCAGCTTTCGACACTGCGCGAGACATTGAATCGAGAGCGCTCGGAAGAACCGATCCCGTACCTGGCCGCGCTCATCTGTTGCAGCCCGTTCGATCTCGCCCTGCACGATGCGTATGGGAAACTCCACGAGATCGACATCTACCAGACCTACACGCCCGAGTTCCTGAACCGCGACCTGTCGCAGTTCCTCGAACCGGTCGCGGGAAGCAACGTCTCATTCGACGGTCGATACCCGGACGAGTTCCTCGTCTCTCCGCCCGCGACCAGTCTCCCCGCGTGGCATCTGATCGGTGGACTCGATCCGCTGACATCCGACAACCTGACCGGTTCGGAACCGGACGACGGTTATCCGGTGCTGCTGACCGACTGGATCGAACGGGACGGGCTTGACTGTCTGAAAATCAAACTGCGGGGCAACGACGCCGAGTGGGATTACGCCCGGATCGTCCGCGTCGGTGAACTGGCCGTCGCGTACGACGTGACCTGGCTGACCGCCGACTTCAACTGCACGGTCTCCGAATCGGAGTACGTCAACGCGATCCTCGATCGTCTCCGCGACGAACATCCCCGCACCTACGGAATGCTGCTGTACGTCGAGCAGCCGTTTCCGTACGACCTGGAAAAATATGCGATCGACTGCCGCAGCGTCTCGGCCCGCAAGCCGGTGTTTCTCGACGAAAGCGCCCACGACTGGAAGTTCGTCCGGCTCGGACGCGCACTCGGCTGGTCGGGCGTCGCGCTCAAGACCTGCAAGACGCAGTCGGGCGCGATCCTGAGCCTCTGCGGGGCCAAGGCGCACGGAATGCCGCTGATGGTCCAGGACCTCGCCAACGGCATGCTCGCCCAAATCTCCCACCTCCGCCTCGCCGCGCACGCAAGCACGATCATGGGTGTCGAGACCAACAGCATGCAGTTCTACCCCGCGGCGTCACTGGCCGAAGCCGAGGTGCATCCAGGAATGTTTACGCGGCGGAACGGTCGCGTTGATCTTTCGACGCTGGGAGAGACGGGGATTGGTTATCGGCTGGATGAGATTCGACGGACGTTGCCGGCGGCGGAGATTGTCTGCGGAGAACTCAACGCGACGTAATCATTAAAAAAACAGATTTGCTCTGAAACCACCGCTCCAAAATTTCCTACATTCCTGCTTTCCTGGGTTCCTAATTTGAAAATATGATGAATCAGGAACCCAGGAAATCTTGGAGTGGTAGTTTCAGAGCAAATCTGTTTTTTGATGATTACGTCGCGTTGAGTTCTCCGCAGACAGTCTCCGCTGCCGGCAACGTCCGTCGAATCTCATCCAGCCGATAACCAATCCCGGTGTTCCCCAGCGTCGAAAGATCAACGCGGCCACCACGACGCGTAAACATTCCCGGATGCACCTCGGCTTCGGCCAGTGACGCCGCCGGGTAGAAC
>DATKCB010000101.1:0-3456 GCA_035513495.1 Planctomycetaceae bacterium
TTGGCTCGGCCCCGTCAGTTCGGGAATTGTCGAGTGCAGCGCAACGGGAAAGGAGAGCCAGTCCTGTGAGTCGATGACATGCACGTGCTTGTCGGACGCGGGAAACTCCAGGACCGGCCATTCGATTTGACTCGCGACAGAAGGCTGCTCGCCGCGGGAGGCCCGCTCGGTCTTTTCGGCGACAGTCAGACTCTCCGGAGAAACGGGACGTTGGTCGTTCGACCAGACTGCCGCAAACGAGACGATTCCCAGCAGCAGGAGCATGACTTTGACCGAACCTGTTGACATCACGGTATTCCGCATCATGGAGGTGTCTTCTGTCAGATCGGCGGAGCGACCCGCCGAGCGCGTGAGAGGGAAAAACCTCTCCGGTTGAGAGGCAGTCCCACTTGAGGTAGATTCGACATGTCAAAATGGGAAACTTTGGGCAATTTGGAGAGAACAATCTGTGATCTCTGGCCGAAGCTTGAAAACGTCCGGTTGTGCGCCCGTCGTCGTTGTAAAATGAGACTTATTCCAGATTTACGGGAATTGACGCCGAACCGGGCCGCTAGCTTTTTGTACATTTTTTCCGAATCGGACTTCAATTTCAGTTCAAGACTCTTCACATTAGATCGATTTTACTCGTTTATTCAGTTTCGGTCATTCGGCTCATGTCAGACACGCGGGCGATACAACCTGTTTTTTCACCGGTCTCGGGGAGCATTCGTCCTCCGGGATCGAAGAGCATTTCCAATCGCGCGCTGATCCTGGCAGCCATCGCGCAGGGAGAAAGCACGCTCAATGGATTGCTCGACTGCGAAGATACGCGCGTGATGCTCGACAGTCTCCAACGGCTTGGAATCGACGTTATCCACGACCCCGTCGCCAACACGGCGCGAATCACCGGGTGTGGAGGAAAACCACCCGCCCGCGAAGCCGAACTTCATCTGGAGAACAGCGGAACGAGCATCCGGTTTTTGACGGCGCTCTGCTGCCTCGGGACGGGCACTTTTCGTCTCGACGGCAACGAGCGGATGCGCGAACGCCCGATCGGGCATCTGGTAAGTTCGCTGAAGGAACTGGGAGTCGATTTGAGTTGTGAGCACGACAATAATTGTCCTCCCGTGATCGTGAGAGCTCAAGGTTTGCCGGGGGGGACGACCTCTGTCGAAGGGAATATCTCCAGCCAGTACCTCAGCGCGCTGCTGATGGCGGCTCCATGTGCGAAATCGAAGATCGAAATCCGCGTGAGCGGCTCGCTCGTTTCGGAACCCTATGTCGATATGACCTTGGGTGTGATGGCTCGTTTCGGTGTCGATGTCGAATTGATCGGTGACAATCATTTCTGCATCGAACCCGGCGGTTATCAGGGGACTCACTACGACATCGAACCCGACGCATCGGCCGCCAGTTATTTTCTCGCGGCGGCAGCGATGACGGGTGGAAAGGTGACCGTCGAGGGACTCTCCCAATACGCACTGCAAGGGGATGTCAAATTTGTCGACGCGCTGGAAAAAATGGGTTGCCGGGTCGATTGGAAGCCGGATTCGGTGACGGTCACGGGCAAACCGCTGACGGGGATCGAGATCGATATGAACTCGATCAGCGATACGGCTCAAACGCTTTCGGCAGTCGCCGTGTTCGCTGAAGGACCGACCCGGATCTACAACGTCGGCCACATGCGGCACAAAGAGACCGACCGCATCACTGCCGTCGCGACCGAACTGCGAAAACTGGGACAGTTCGTCGAGGAGACCGACGACAGTCTGACGATTCATCCGGCGCCCGTCCTGCCGGCGATCATCGATACGTACAACGATCATCGCATGGCGATGAGCTTCTCGCTGATCGGACTGCTGGCGGAGGGGGTCACCATCGACAACCCCGGCTGTACGGTTAAAACCTATCCCCATTTCTTTGACGATCTCGAACGCTTGTGTCAAAACGGAAAATGAATGCCGGACGCAAGTCCGCTCCGCGTCCGATCGGATCCCGGGAGTTCGCGTACCAACTGCTCTCCGAGTTCGAACAGTCCGGTGAGTTTCTCTCCTCATCGATCGATTCCCGTGAACGCGAACTCGCCGAACGGGATCGTCCGTTCGTGCGGAATCTGATGCAGACGGTTGTCCGCCGCAAACTCACCCTCGAAGCGGTACTCCGTCAGTTCGTCGAGCGGGATGTCGAACCGGGGTTGTGGTTGCTGCTCAAACTCGGTGCCTCGCAACTGCTGTTCGGCAGCCAGAAACACCGCCATGCCGATCTCAACGAAACCGTCGAAATCGCCCGCAGCATCGGGCAGCCCCGGTGGTGCGGTTTTTTGAACGGAGTCTTGCGGAGCATTTCCCGCGAACTGACCGACGAAACGGGAACCGCAGCTCTCGACGGAAGCTGGTATCCCAGCGAAGCTGCGGAGTTGTTTCGAAAATTGAACCGACCGGTCTTTCCCGATCCGCAAAGCGAATTTCAACAATACCTCTCGGTCGCGTACAGTTTGCCCGCGTGGCTGATCGAACGCTGGAGCCGGCGCTGGAATCGCGAGGAGCTGCACGAAATCGCCGTGTGGTTTCTGCATCCTCAACCGCTCTGTCTCCGCGTGAATAAACTTCTGGCCTCGCGCGACGAGATTCTGGCGACGTTCGCATCGCAGAAGATCCGCTGCTTCGCCGGAACGATTGCCGATTCTCTCGTGGGTCTTCCGTCCGGAGCGTCGGTGTTGAATCTCCCCGGCTGGAACGATGGACACTTCAGCGTCCAGGACGAAACCGCCCAGCACGCGGCTTTGACACTCGATCCGCAGCCTGGCGAAACCGTTCTCGATTTGTGCGCGGCACCGGGAACCAAAACGACGCATCTGGCCGAGATGATGCAGAACCGGGGAACGATCATCGCGACCGACGTGAGCGACGATCGGCTGGAAAAAGTCCGCGACAACGCCCGGCGGCTTAAACTCGAGATCATTCAGATCGTTCCGATCGATCGCGACGGAAACGGCATTCCCGACGGTCCGTTCGATGCAATTCTGATCGACGCCCCCTGCACGAACACGGGAGTTCTCGGAAAACGGATCGAAGCCCGTTGGCGAATCACGTCTCGCGACATCGAAGAGCTTTCGACGTTGCAGCAACGACTGCTCCAGCAAGCCGCCGACCGGGTCCGACCCGGAGGTCGAATTCTTTATTCGACGTGCAGTATCGAACCGGAAGAAAACGAACATAACGTCCAGAACTTCCTCTCCTCCCGCCCCGAATTCGAACTCCGTTCGGAAAATTTCTTCCGCCCCGGCGATCCGTCCGACGGTGGGTATCAGGCGTTGTTGGTACGCAAGGTGTAAGAGAAGCCCTATTGCGCCAGCAATCGGGGGAGCGCGGGGAACGGCTTCGAACGACCGTTCCGCTCCCCCACCTCTCCGTAACACCGGATTTTGGCGTTTGTGATTTTTGATGTCGTTGAATGTCGCACGTTATTCCCCCTACG
>DATKCB010000102.1:0-3737 GCA_035513495.1 Planctomycetaceae bacterium
CTGATCGACACCATCCGCGGCAACGACAAATTGAACTGCCCGATCCAAGAAGGTCACAAGTCCACCCTGCTCTGTCATCTCGGCAATATCTCGTATCGGCTGGGAAAACCGATCATCGGCCTCGATCCGAAGACAGGCATGTTTCCAATGGGTGCGCTGACCGGCAAGCGATCTGCAACTCCCCAAGAACTACAAAAATTGTGGTCGCGCGAATACGAACCCGGCTGGGAACCGAAAGTCAGCTAACCTGCACCACACTCACCTGATTCAACCAAGCATTTTGACAAGGAGTCTCTCATGATGTTCCGAGTACGATTCTCTCTCGCATTTTTGATGCTGACGATTCTCGCAAGTTCCAGCTTCGCTCAGGACAAACCCGAGAAAGTCCTTCGCATCATCGCCTTCGGCGCCCATCCTGACGACGCCGAGTTCCGGCTCGGTGGAACCGCGATCAAATGGGCGAAACTCGGACACAAAGTGAAGCTGGTTTCCGTCACCAACGGAGACATCGGCCACTGGAACATGGCGGGAGGCCCGCTGGCGCAGCGCCGGACCGCCGAAGTGCAGGAAGCCGCCAAGCGGATGGGGACCGAAGTCGAAGTCCTCGACATCCACGACGGAGAACTCTTGCCGACGCTCGAAAACCGGAAATTGATCTGCAATCTGATCCGCGAATGGAAAGCCGACCTCGTGTTGTCCCACCGTCCGAACGATTACCATCCCGACCATCGCTACACGGGAGTTCTCGTGCAGGATGCCGCGTTCATGGTGACGGTCCCCTACTTTTGTCCCGACGTCCCGCATCTGAAAGACAATCCGGTCTTCATGTATTTCCCGGACCGCTTCAAGAAGCCGTACCCGTTCGAAGCCGACATCGCGATTTCGACTGACGACGTATTCGACCAGAAAGTCCACGCCGTCGACGCGCTCACCTCCCAGGTTTACGAAGGGGGCGCTCTCGGTTCCGAACAGACGCTGATCGACCGGCACGCCGACGATCCCGTCGCTCGCAAGGAGCATCTGAAAGCCGCCTGGTCGCGGCGCGACGGGGGAACCGCAAATGAGTTTCGCAACTCTCTCATCGAGTGGTACGGAGAAGAAGCAGGTAACAAAGTCAAACACGCCGAAGCGTTCGAGATCTGCGAATACGGCCGCCAGCCGACGAAAGCCGAACTGAAAGTGCTGTTTCCGTTTTTCAACGATTGATGCCAACGGCTCACGTTCCGGCCATTCGAGATTCCATTCATCTCAGAAATGATTGTTTGTATGCAAGCGATTCGATTGATTGTTCTCGGTGTGATAGTCGTTTCATCATTCGCAGATGCGTCCCCGGCGCAGGAACTGTTGGACGCTCGATTGCTTGCCGAATCGCGAGAAGATCTGGCACGCGAAGTCCGTGAACAGGGGGACGCTCGTCGCGGAGCGCTGCTCTTCCATCAACCGTACCTGGCCTGTCAGAAGTGTCATCTCGCTGATTCGTCGGGAAACCAACTCGGTCCCGACCTGACGAAATGGGAGCAGCCGGCGACCGATCTCGAACTGATCGAAGCGGTCCTCGACCCGAACCGCACGATCCGCAAAAATTTCGAGTCAGTGACTCTCCTGATGGACGACGGCAAGATCCGCACAGGGATTCTCGCTGCAGAAGATGCGAACTCGGTCACGGTCCGCACGCTGGAGAACGCCGGACGAGAGGAGCAGATCGAGAAATCAGAGATCGAGGAGATTGTGCGAAACAAACAGTCGCTGATGCCCAAGGGGCTTGTCAATCAGCTTTCCAACCGGCAGCAGTTTCTCGATCTCGCACGGTATCTGATGGTGATTCGGGATGGAGGCGTCAAGCAGGCCCGTCTGCTCGAACCGCTCCCTCACCTGTACGCGACTCCTCCGATTCCCGCGTACGAAAGCGACATCGATCACGCCGGACTGATTCAAAGCTGGAATCAACAAGCATTCGGACGGGGTGAAGCGATCTACAACCGGCTCTGCGTGAACTGTCACGGAACGAAAGATAAAGAAGGATCGCTGCCAACTTCACTACGTTTTGCGTCGGGACGATTTCGCAGCGGTTCCGATCCGCTCACGATGTATCAGACCCTGACCCGCGGATTCGCCATGATGCAGCCGCAATCGTGGATGGTCCCGTCGCAGAAATACGACGTGATCCACTACATCCGCGAGGCGTATCTCAAGCCGCACAATCCTTCGCAGTATCTCGAAGTGACCGACGAGTATCTGCGCGGATTGCCACAAGGCTCCACGCGCGGTCCCGCGCCGCAATCGCTCGAACCGTGGGCGATGATGAATTATGGAGACTCGCTCATCAACACCTACGAACAGGGAGGCGACGGAACGAATATCGCCTACAAGGGAATTGCGGTTCGGCTCGATCCGGGACCGGGCGGAGTCGCGGCGGGAAACTCGTGGATGATCTTCGATCACGATACGCTTCGCATGTCGGCGGCGTGGACCGGCGCGGGATTCATCGACTGGAATGGAATCCACTTTAACGGACAGCATGGGACGCATCCGCATCTCGTCGGCGACGTCAAGGCGTTCAATCCGATCGGCCCCGGCTGGGCACATCCGGAATCGGGAACGTGGGACGATCCGCGCATTCGAGGCCGCGACGAAAAACCGTACGGTCCCCTCCCCCGCGACTGGGGACATTACAAGGGACTTTACACGCACGGAAACCGCCGCGTCATCGCGTACTCGCTCGGCACGAACGACGTACTGGAATCGCCCCGTCTGCTGGCTTCCAGCCCGACCGCTGTGTTTGGTCGACAGATTCGACTTGGCCCCCATCCGAAACCGCTGCTGATGGAAGTCACTCAACTGCCGGAAGGCGTTCAAGTTCAATCGATCGCCTCCGAGCAACTTCCCGATGGCTTCGGTCCGACCGTGCAAGCTGGTCGCACGGGTAGTTCTGATACGAGAGCAGAGGCCGAAACCGCGCTGCGTTTCGACGGACAAACCTCTGCGCAGATTGATCGAGGCAAGGCCTTCGATCTGACAAATCATGATTTCACGATCTCGGCACGCATTAAAACCAAATCGGGTGGAACGATCTTCTCCAAGACCGATGACGGCCCGAAATGGGTACCCGACGGGAAGGCGCTGTTCGTGCGGGGAGGTCGTCTGGTGTACGACATCGGCTGGGTTGGTGCAGTCACGTCAAAGCGTTCGATCAATGACGGAAAGTGGCACGATGTACGACTGAGTTGGAATCAGCAGTCGGCCAAGGTCCGCTTGTTCATCGACGGCAAACTGGATGTGGAGGGAACTCTGCGTCCCAAAGCACCGCAGCCGAAACAGGTGGTCAGGCTCGGATTCGCCGCTCCGAACTTTCCCGGACCGAATAGTCATTTCGAGGGAGAGATCGACTACGTGAAGTTCTATGCACAAGAACTCGATTCATTGGATGCGACCGAAATGCCGGTTGCCGCATGGAGGTTCGAAACGCTCAAAGAGGGACACGTTCCCGATGAAATCGGGAAACATTCTGCGGTCGTCGTGCGGGGATCGGAATCTCAGCGCCGGCCGAATCATCTGCTTGCCGGACTTCTCGGTGATTCCGCCGGGGCATCGCTGAAAAAGGATGCCGATCGACTCCTGCTCGAACTCCCGGCGACGACCGAAACGCGGGAATTCATCGTCTGGTTCGCGGCTCACGAGCGGCTCGATCAGCAAGCGGCGATTCTGCACGCGATGGAGCCGAGCGTCGAGCTGAATGT
>DATKCB010000103.1:0-4608 GCA_035513495.1 Planctomycetaceae bacterium
CATGGTCGATCAGTTTCTGCGCGTCGTTTCACTGCGCGACTACAATACCCGGGTGGTCCTGTTCGGGACATTGTTGCTCGGAATTTCCGCGGGAATCGTCGGGACGTTCATGCTGCTCCGCAAGCGGGCGCTCGTCGGGGACGTCGTCGGGCACTCATCGCTGCCGGGGATTGCAATTGCGTTTCTGGTGATGGAAATGATTCACCCGGGAATGGGCAAATCGATGCCGGGTTTATTGCTCGGTGCGTTTCTCAGCGGATTGCTTGGAGCGCTTTGCACGCTGGCGATTACGCATCTGACCCGCCTTCGCGACGACGCTGCGCTGGCGATCGTACTCAGTATCTTCTTTGGAGCGGGGGTCGCGCTGTTTACGGTTGTCCAGAAGACGTCGACCGGTAACTCCGCCGGCCTGCATCAGTTCGTGTTCGGGAAAACATCTTCGATTCTGGCGGACGACGTGAAGTTGTTCGCGGTCCTCGCGGCGTCGGTCATCCTTGTGACCGCACTCCTGTTCAAGGAACTGACCGTTCTGTGTTTCGATCAGGAATACGCGAGTTCGCAGGGGTGGCCAGTGTTCTGGCTCGATGCGATTCTGATGGGACTGATCGTGGCGGTGACAGTGATCGGCCTGCAAAGCGTCGGACTGCTGCTGGTGGTGGCGTTGCCGGTCATTCCGGCGGCTGCCGCGCGATTCTGGACCGACGATCTGCGAAGAATGACAGCCATCGCCGCGGCGATCGGCGGAACGAGTGCGGTCGGGGGAGTGATCGTGAGCGCGATGTTCGCCAAAATGCCGACCGGCCCGTTGATCGTGCTTGTGGGAGCGGGATTCTTTACCATCAGTTTGCTGCTGGGGGCCAAACGCGGCGTGCTGCTGAGAGTGTTCCGAAACTATCAGCTCAAGAAACAGCACGATCGGCTCGACCTGATGCGGGCCTGTTACGAATACCTGGAGCAGGATCTCCCTCCAGGGATGACGCTTCGCCCCGACATGATGGTGCAGCGAACTCTCACCGATCATGCGCTGCGACCGCTCCGCTCGTGGAGTCAGTCGCATGTCAGAACGTTACTCGAACGAGGCTTGAAGGCAGAACTCCTCGAACGTCAGGGGGAGTCCAGTTATCGTCTCACCTCGGCGGGAGTCGAACAGGCGACTCGCGCGGCCAGAAATCATCGCCTGTGGGAACTGTTTCTGATCCGCTACGCCGACATCGCTCCCAGCCACGTCGATCGCGACGCCGACCAGATCGAGTACGTGCTCGGACCGGAACTGACTCACGAACTGGAAACCGCCCTCGGAGTGAAGTATCCCCAGCTTCGCGTTCCGCAAAGTCCGCATAAGATCGAGGTCGCTGAAGAATAAAGGGCCGCGTTTAAGCCAGAATGTCTTTCACGACATTCCCGTGCACGTCGGTCAGGCGGTAATGCCGCCCCTGGAATTTGAACGTCAGTTTTTTGTGGTCGATGCCGAGTGTGTGGAGCATCGTGGCGTGCAGATCGTGGACGTGAACGGGCTGGTCGACGATGTTGTAGCTGAACTCGTCGGTCGTTCCATACGTCATCCCGCCTTTGATCCCCCCACCGGCCAGCCAGATGCTGAAGCAGCGGGGGTGGTGATCGCGTCCGTAGTTTTCACTGGTCAGCGTTCCCTGACAGTACACGGTCCTCCCGAACTCACCCGCCCAGACGACCAGTGTGTCGTCGAGCATTCCGCGCTGTTTGAGATCGCGAATCAGTCCCGCGGAAGCCCGGTCGGTGGCGGCAACCTGCTTGCGGATATCTCGCGGCAGATTCGTGTGCTGATCCCAGTCGCGATGGAACAACTGGATGAAGCGCACGTTTCTCTCAGCGAGCCGTCGCGCGAGCAGGCAGTTGAAGGCGTAGGTTCCTGGTTGTCTCGCGTCGTCTCCATACAGTTCGAACGTCTGTTTCGTTTCTTGCGAGATGTCGGTCAGTTCGGGGACCGAAGTCTGCATTCGATAGGCGAGTTCATATTGTGCGATTCGCGTGGAGATCTCGGGATCGCCGACTTCCGCCAGTTTCTTCTCGTTGAGCCGGTTCAGGTCGTCCAGAAACCGGCGGCGAGTGTCGCCGTGCATCCCCGCAGGATTTGAGAGATATAATACCGGATCGCCGACTGAGCGGAACTTGATTCCCTGATACCGCGTCGGCAGAAACCCGCTTCCCCAGAGGCGGTCGTACAGCGGTTGCCCACCACTGCCTGAGACCATTGCCACAAACGCAGGCAGATCGGTATTTTCGCTCCCCAGTCCATACGAAAGCCACGAACCGATGCTCGGACGCCCGGCGAGTTGTGCTCCGGTCTGGAAGAAGGTGATCGCCGGATCGTGATTGATCGCCTGGGTGTGCATCGTGCGGATCACGCAGATGTCATCGGCGATCGATCCGATGTTCGGGATCAGTTCGCTGAACTCGGTCCCCGACTCTCCCCGGGGAGCGAACTCGAACATCGACGGCGCGACGGGAAAACTGTCTTGCGTCGATGTCATTCCGGTCAGGCGCTGTCCCTGCCGAATCGAATCGGGCAGGGGTGCCGCGAACCGGTCCTTCAAACCGGGTTTGTAATCGAACAGATCGATCTGCGACGGCGCTCCCGACTGTAACAGATAGATCACCCGTTTCGCTTTCGGAGCGAAGTTGGGGAAGCCCGGCAAGCCAGTCGTCTCGGCCGCGTGAGCGTGACCGTTCAGTAACGAAGCCAGCGCCATCGTCCCCAGACCGGTTGCGGTCCGGCTGAAAAACTGGCGGCGGGTTTCCAGAAGCTGATTGTATTGGAACGGATTCATGTGGAACTCTGCGAACAGGTTTGCAAGGTGGTCTCCCGGATAACTGTCATTCCTTCGTAATCACCTCGTCCAGATTGAGTATCATCGCCGCGATGACCGTCATCGCTGCCAGATCGGTGCGGTTGAGTACGGGGTCGGGTTTCGAAGCTCCGTGTGAAATCAACATCTCTGCTTCTTCGGGATGTTGCTCGTAGTTGTTGTGGTGCCGGGCGTGGGCATTAGAGAGAACCTTGAGTTCCTCGTGATCGGGAAGGCGTGCCGTCGCCAGCAGAAACGCCTGGTTGATTCGATCCGACGTGTTGCCGGTCGCTTCGCGAAATGTCCGCTCGGCGAGTGCCCGGGCGGCTTCGAGATACGTCACGTCGTTCATCAGCGCGAGCGCCTGCAGCGGTGTGTTCGTGCGCGAGGAGCGGACGACGCACATCTCCCGTCCTGCGGCATCGAACAGCGCCAGACTCGGCGGAGCGACGGTCCGTTTCCAGTAGGTGTAGAGACTGCGCCGGTACAGATCGGTTCCGGTCGATTGTTCGTACTCGGTGGTCGTCGCGATTTCTTTCCAGAGCCCTTCGGGCTGATACGGCTTCACCGACGGACCGTGCCGTTGTTCGTGCAGCAGTCCGCTCACGAACAGCGCCTGATCGCGAAGCATTCTGGCTGATAGCCGCACCCTTGGACCGCGCGCGAGCAGGCGATTCTCGGGGTCGCGTTCCAGCAATTGGGGCGTGATCTTTGACGCCTGCCGATAGGTCGCGCTCGTGACGATTAGTTTCTGTAACCCTTTGACGTCCCAGTCGAGGCGGATCAGTTCGGTCGCGAGCCAGTCGAGCAGTTCGGGATGCGAAGGCTGCTCTCCCTGCGAACCGAAATCTTCCGACGTTTTGACGAGACCGGTTCCGAACAGTTGCTGCCAGAGCCGATTCACGGCTACCCGTGCCGCCAACGGATTTCGCTCATCGACGAGCCAGCGAGCAAGCGCGAGCCGGTCGTCGATGGGTGTTCCCGAGAGATCGATCGACGCGGGAACTCCGGGCGAAACTTCCTCACCCGGCAAGTCGTACTCCCCCCGCTTCAGAATGTGCGTCGGACGTCGCTGCTGTTGTTCTTGCATCACCATGACGGTGGGGATCGACTCATCGAAACTCGTGCGTTCCCGGGCGAGCTTGTCGCGTTCTTCGAAGACAGCTCGAATCGCATCGGGGGCATGTGCGGCGAGATACCAGTTGCGCAGTTTTGTTGTTTGTCGAAGTGTTCGAGTTGCTGGAGTCGTCCGCAGAATCTCGGTAATCGTGTTCGGTTCGGAGAGCAGACTCGCTTCTTCTGCAGTGAGGGCACGGCTGTAGATTCGAACGTCGTCGAGTTGGCCTCGATAGCGATCCTGAGGTCCGTGTCCCGCTCCGAGTCGCAAAGGGGCGTCATCGGCATTGAACGACTGATTGATGTAGTCGAGATTGACCTTCAGCGGAACCGGTCGACCGTCGACGAACACTCGAATTCCCGCCGCGAGGCGCGTGCCGTCGTAGGTGACGGCGAGGTGAGTCCAATTGTTCGCTTTGACGACGGGTGGTCTGGTTTCCACGCGAATCGAATCGTCCAGCCAGCGTTTGACCAGATCGACTTCGACTTTTCCATCGGTCAGACGAATACTGTAACCGCTCCCTTCGGGGACGTCTTCCATGCGCGAGAGGATCGTTCCCCGCTCGATGTGGGCGGGCTTGATCCAGCAGGAAAACGAAAACTTGTCGAAGTATCCGAAGTTGGCGATGTTACCCAGATCGAGATGAGTTGTTCCGTCGAGATCGAC
>DATKCB010000104.1:0-7125 GCA_035513495.1 Planctomycetaceae bacterium
ATTGAGCATCGAGGGATTCTGATCATTGGGTTGCGAAATTTCACCGGTCAGCGGAAATTTCAGTGTGAATGTCGTCCCTTTTCCGATCGCGCTCTCGACGCGGATACGGCCCTGGTGCGCTTCGATGATGTCTTTGCAGAGAGAGAGTCCGAGACCCGTTCCCCCTTGCCCTTGCTCGTCGGCGACTTTGGTGGTGAAGAACGGCTTGAAAATGTCGTGCAGCTTGTCGGCCGGAATGCCGCCGCCGGTATCGCGAACGGAAACTTCCGCCCAGCCTTCCTCGGTATTGCTGCGGACGGTGATGTAGAGCTGGCCCCCCTCGTCCATCGCCTGGCGGGCATTTACAATCAGATTGATCAGCACTTGCTGAATCTGTCCGGCGTTGAGTTTCGCCTCGGGGTGGCCCAGATAATCGGCTTGCCAGCGGACGCGGTGCATCTGGAGGTCTTTCTCCACCAACACCAGCACATCCTGCACCAGCCGGGCAACGTCAGTCGTTTCCTGACGCGAACCGCTTTGCCGGGAATACGAGAGCATTCCGCAGGTGATTTTCGCGGCCCGCTGTCCGGCAGTCAGAATCTTCTGAAAGGCTTTTTCCCGCGTGGCGGTGTCTTTGTGCCGCAGACCCATCTTTGCGTAGTTGATGACCGTCGTCAGAATGTTGTTGAATTCGTGCGTAATCGAAGAAGCCAAAGCCCCCACCGAACTCATTTTCTGCGCTTGAATCAGGTTCTTCTGCAAATCTGCGATGAGGGCAGAGAGCCGTTCAATTTCAGTGTTCTGATCGTGAGTCTCGTGTGGTTGCATCGATGCCTCTCGGGGTGAAATCCGTTTCGTGCGTCACGCAGGGGGATGCAGCGGAAAAATCCACATGCGTCGGATGATACAATGAGTATCGGTAGTTCCTCTCCGGAAGCTTCACCTTGGCTCTGAGCGGGAACTGACGGAACTCCCAATCCGTCCTCCTGCCTTGACTGCGGCGAACGGGCAAGCCTTCGTAATCGGGAAGCCGTGGTAAACTATTCCGGCTGGGCGAACTTTGTGCCGTGAAACGGAAGCCGTTATCCGAACAGTTCAGTCAGAACCCGGCCGTTCTCAATCAGCGGAACGGGGCGGTTCTGGCGATCGGGAATCCGCATTTCGGGATCGATTCCCAGCGCATGGTAAATCGTCGCCGCGAGATCTTCGGGACTGACCGGTGGAGTGACCGCGTAGGCGGCATCTTTGTCCGACTCCCCGAACAGCATCCCTCCCTGCACTCCCGCTCCCGCCAGCACGGCGGGAAACAACGTACTCCAGTGATTGCGTCCCCAGTTCCCGTTCGCTTGAGGAGTGCGGCCCATCTCACCCAGGCAGACCACCAGCGTTTCGTCGAGCATTCCGCGATCGCTCAAATCTTCGATCAGACTGGCGAGGGCATTGTCGAGACCGGGAATCAGATGATTTTTCACATCGTTGCTGTGAGTGTGGGAATCCCAACTGTACCCGTCGGGACAATCCCAGTGGACGGTGACGAAACGGGAACCGGCCTCGATCAGCCGTCGGGCCATCAGTGTCGATTGTCCGAACAGATTGCGGCCGTAACGATCTCGAAGCGCATCCGGTTCCTGGCGGATATCGAGTGCGATGCGTGTTTTCTCCGACGTCACCAGCCCGAGAGCCTGCTCGCGAAACTTGTCGTAGACCGACGTGCTCTGATTGCGATCGATTCGATCGCGTTCGGAGTCGAACTGTTCCAAAAGCGACCTGCGGCGCGAAAGTCGATTCAACGTCAATGTTTCGGGAGACGCCATGCCCTGCAACTGGAACTGCAGTTCGTCGTCGGTGCAGTCGCGGAAGTAAGGGTTGTCCTTGCTGTCTCGCTTATCGATCGCGGTCGTGATCGGATCCCAGCCGCGGCCGAGCCAGCCGGCATACTCTCCCGGACGGACCAGTTGGACCGAATAAGTCTGAATCCGGCCGAGCGAGTTCGGGACGACCATGTACGTCGGAAGATCGGTTTCCGGGAGAGCCGCTTGTTGCGCGGTGGTGTAGTTGAAGACGGAACCGATGGAAGGCCAATCGTCCGGAGTCGCGTTGAATCCGCCGCCGATCGGAATCGGCCAGCGATGGCCCGTCTGAATGTAGTGTCCGCCTCCCGAATGATCGTTGTAAGGATGCGACATCGTGCGAATGATGGAGAGCCGATCGCTGAGACCGGCGGTTCGCGGCAAATGTTCGCAAATCCGAAGCCCGGGGGTTCGCGAGGCAATCGACTGGAAAGGCCCTCGAATCGCAGCGGGCGCGTCGGGTTTCATGTCGAAGGTTTCGAGCTGACTCGGACCCCCGAACAGGAACAGAAAGATCACATTCTTAGCCGTGGCCCGCTGGGACGGTTTTTGTGCTTCCGCCGAGAGCAACTTGGGCAGCGAAAGCCCGAACAGACCGGCTCCACCCGCTTGAACCAGTTCTCGGCGTGACAGACCTTCACAGGTGGATTGGTTTCGACCGCGAAGTCTCAGCATTGTCAGTCACTCCCGTAGCAGAAACATCAACCATGTTTGATCGGTTAGTTTACCGGTTCGCGGGAGCATCTACAATCGGTATTTCCCGCGAGAGCCTACAAAGCCGCACGACACCGTTCCCCTCGCCCAGACATTTCGCCCCCGCAATTCCTCCTCCCAGCTTCAATCTTTTCGTGCTTTTCGAGCCTTACGCGGTCCGTGTTGCGCAACAATCCGGCTATAGAGAGAGGAAGGAATTTCAAATGTCAAAACCCAATGACAAACGAGGGCGGTTGAGGTGGAAGAGTGGAATGTTCAATGTTCAAACGGAATCCATCAGAGGCTACTTCCTCTTTCCTACATCCTACCTCCTTGCAAATCCTTCCACTCTTCCACCTTTCACTTTATACCCCCGATCGGAGGTGTATCATTTTGACAACATCCAACCGCTCCCGAGAAGTGAAACAAGCTTTGTGATGCAAAGTGTCATCATTTTGATGGCGCGCGGTCTTCACAATCGGCGATTTTCGATCGTTTTCCCCGAGGTTTTCTGAACTTGACAAGTTGACAACTTGACAACATCAAAATTGGTCAACTTCGAGAAGTTGTGAAACAAATCGGCCCTGTTCTTTGAAAATCTGTCATCACTTTGACAACACCCTCCCGGATGCAGAAGCCGGGAGGTTTGTCACGTGCGCGCAACATCTCGCGACCGGACGGTCAGAAGTTGGAAAAGTGAGAAAAGTTTGAAAAGTCAGAGAGCCGTGATCGAGTCACTTTTCGCACTTTTTCTACATTTTCGGCTTATGTCGGTAGTATCAAGTTCGCTTCGCAAACTGGAAAAACCGTCGCGAGTGGCCGGGTTGACCGCTCGAGTACGAACTTCATCGCCGGAGAGCGGGGTTGTCCCTTGCAAAAAGTTGGGCGATGACGTTTCATGGGGTTGTTTCCCTGCTCGGTGAGCATCTTTTGCAGGGGAAAATTGGGTATTCAACTGGATTTCGTCTGGAGTCCCCTTGGGTCGGGGAACGTTCGGGGTGAAATCGATCTGGCTGGTTGCACGAAATGAATGCATTTGCGGAATCGGACCGTCGCGTAGTGATCACGGGCATGGGCGTGTTCAGTCCTGCGGGGATCGGTTGCGACGAGTTCTGGAACAATCTCTCCTCGGGAAAAAGCGGGGTCAAACCGATCCAACTCCTGGAGGCGAGCGCCTGTCCCGATAACGCGGGGGGTGAGGTCAGCGGATTTAACGCGGAAACGATCAAAAAGCTGTATCTGAAGGAGAAAGAGCAGCGGAAAAGCATCAAGGTCATGTGCCGGGAAATCCAGATGGGATCCGCCTCGGCCCTGATGGCTTTCGATCACGCCGGCCTCGATGCCGCCCAGATCGATCACGCCCGGATGGGAATCGATTTCGGTGCCAATCTGATGAACAGTCCACCGGAAGATTTGAGTTCAGGTTGCTTCGAGTGTTCCGAGAATCCCGGCCACGTGTTTCATTACGAGAAGTGGGGGGGAATCGGACTCGGCAAGATGGACCCGCTCTGGCTACTGCGATATCTCCCGAACATGCCCGCGTGTCATATCGCGATTTTTCTCGACGCGCGGGGACCGAGCAACTCGCTGACTCACGACGAGGCGTCGGCCAATCTGGCGATCGCCGAATCGAGCCGCATCATCCTCCGCGGAGGAGCCGACATCATGATCACAGGTTCGACTGGAACCCGGGTTCATGCCGTCCGTTCGATGCACACCGCAATGTGGGACGAACTGGCGACTTCTCCCGCCGATCCCGCGGCCCGTTGTCGTCCGTTCGACCGGGATCGACAGGGGCAGGTTCCGGGTGAAGGGGCTTGCTCGATCGTTCTCGAAGACGAACAACACGCTCTGGCTCGCGGTGCCACCATCTACGGTCGCATTCTGGGAACCGGTTCGAGTTGCGTCTACGACCGGAGTCAGCTTTCCAACAGTCCGCGAGCGATCGTCAACTCGATGCGGCTCGCCCTCGAGAAGGCGGGGATCGCGCCTGAAGAAGTCGGACATATCAACGCGAATGGACTGGGAACGCGCGACGCCGACCTCGCCGAAGCGCTCGCGATCCGGGAAGTCTTCGGAGATTACGCATCCCGGGTCCCCGTCACGGCCCTCAAGAGTTTCACGGGCAATTCGGGATCGGGCTGCGGTGCACAGGAGCTGACCGGCTCGCTGCTCGGACTGAAACAGGGCGTGATTCCCTTTACGCTCAACTGCGACAACCCGGACCCCGAATGCGGACTCAACATCGTCCGCCACGAACCGCTCGCGACGGACAACAAAATTGTCCTGAACATCAATTCGACCCGGATCGGTCAAGCGAGCGCTGTGCTGGTTCAGGGCGATTGAAACCGAGCCTCAACTCTGATCGGATGTTGTCGTAAGGACGAGAAACACTGAATATCGGCGATCTGTTGATCTGCGTTTCACGCTTGAACGGGCGAGACAAAACCCCGAGGTTTCAGAGCGACAACTGAACAATCGACTTGATCGAGTACGGTCTCGGCCGTGTTTCCGATGAGCAGACCTTCGATCCCGCCACGACATATCGTTCCCATCACAATCAGATCGGCGTTTTCGGTCTGCGCGAGCCGGGCGATTTCTGCCCCGGCAGTCCCTTTCAGGACGTGCATTTGCGTAATGTGCCCCAGGAACGGTGCGACCAAACGTTTCAATGCAGTTTCATGTTTCTTTCGGATCGACGCGGCAACTTGTGCGATGACTTCGTCCGAAAGTCCGGTGCGGGTTTGTAGAGACATTTCGAGATCGAAGGGCCAGACGTGAACCACATGAAACGCGGCATCCTCGGTTTGTGCGAGCAATAAGGAAAACTGGAGAATCGATGTATTCAATTCTTCACGCAGCGGATCGTAATCGGGATGGTCGAGAAATGGCGTCGGATCGACAGCGGCGAGAATCGTGTCGTGTCGCTTTCTGTTCGAGGGTTTCTCGATCCAAACCGGACAAGGACACTTTCGAATCAGTTGACGATCGAGGTGTCCGAACAGGACCTGGTGAATCACTCTCGTTGGTTGAGCCGCTTTGATGAGCAGATTGTACTCGTCACGCATCACCTTGCGAATGATCTCCAGGAACGCCGAGCCTCGAAGCAGCTCGAATGCGGCTTCGACACCTTGAAGTTTTGCGGATTTTACCAATGCTTCCAGTTCGTTTGAGAGTTCCTGTTCGCCCAGGACGGATTCCGCCGACGCACCCCATGACTTCAGTAAACTCAGGACTCCTTCAGGAGGAGGCTCGCTCACGCTCACAATACTTAATTCAGCTTGGGTTCGCTTGCACAACCGAAGTGCGCGTTCGAACGCTCCGGTGTCGCCCGAGCCACCCGTGCGAACGAAACAGATTTTCTTGATTTGATTCGTGGGAATATCCCTCATCCTGGTCTCCTCCGCGCAGGTCCGCTCCGCCGAGATTTTGTTGAGTCATGAGAATGCGATACTACCGTCACCTCATGTTCATTACCACGATGAACGCCGACGATGATGATTCGTGATCCACACTTGTTCGAAATCGAATGTCATTTGAATCAATCGCTCTCGCGATCTCGGGGTCCGCACGAGGAAAACTTGAATCCAAATACCACGAACACACACATCCCGGAACCGACTTTCAAAGATCAGCGAAACGTCGTCATTCCGCGCGATGATCTTCACCCAGCAGCGAATCCGCCGCCTCCTTCGAGGCATCAACGAACGGCAACAGTACCAGATCGGCACCCTCACTGCGGAGTAACTCCGCCTCGCTCGCGTGATGTGCAGTCAGAGCAATTTTTCCTGAGTAACCGGACTGACGCAAGGTTTGAAGCAGACTGCGGTTGGTCTGTCGCTGAGGCACCGTACACACAACCCACCGCACTTGTTGAAGCGGAAGCGAGATCGCTAATTCGGGATCGTCAGCATCGCCATATTGGGCCACATGTTCTTGTTTGTGCCACGTCGCGATGATATTCGGGTCGAAGTCGACCCCCAGGATCCGTGCCCCTCGTTGCCGAAGCTGGCGGGCCAGATTGTTACCGAAGCGTCCCAGACCGAAGATAATGAACTCTGCATGCTCATTGAGATTTGATTCATCCCGTAGTTCGCGGTGAGGAACTTTTCGCTCGAAAATCATCAGGGCCTGCGCGATGCGCTCATAGATCGGATGAGAGTAGAGAATCAAATAGGTCGACAGCCCGATCGTGATCAGTCCCACGAGAGTGATCAGTCCCAACACCTCCTCATTGATATGGCCCAACGAGACCCCCAACGCACCCAGAATCAGAGAAAATTCGCTGATCTGCGCGACCGTCAGTCCCGCCAGAAACCCGGTTCGTCTGCGGTATCCCATGAACCCCATGATGATCATCACGATGAGCGGATTGCCAATCAGGACAAACAGAGACAGCACAATCGCGGGGAGAATCTGAGTTCCCGCAAGAGACAGATCCAGACCGACACCCAACTCGATGAAAAAAAAGAGCAGGAGAAAATCTCGCAAACTGACCAACCGGCTGCCGATGGACTCGCGAAACGGTGTGGAGGCAAGCGAGACTCCCGCGAGAAATGCGCCGACCTCCTTGCTGAACCCCAGCCAATCCCCCAGGGCCGCT
>DATKCB010000105.1:0-12028 GCA_035513495.1 Planctomycetaceae bacterium
TCCGCTGTCCCGATTCGTCCTCGAACCCTTATCTGGCGATGTCGGCGGTCCTGATGGCGGCGATCGACGGGATTCAGAACAAAATCACCCCCGGGCCTCCCCTCGATAAAGATTTGTACGATCTCGAATCCGAAGAACTGAAAGACGTACCCCAAACGCCGGATTCTCTCGAAGCGGCCCTGAAAGGTCTGCGGGAGGACCACGAGTTTCTTTTACGGGGAGACGTGTTTACGGAAGACGTCATCGACACCTGGATCTGGTACAAAACCGAGAACGAGGTCAACGCGCTCAGGCAGCGCCCGCATCCGTTTGAGTTCGCGATGTACTACGATATTTAGGTCACCGGCTGCTTCAGCGGACGACCGCCGCGGTAGTTCGGTATGCAGATTTCCGAAAATCGCGCGTGCATTTTTGAAGCTGCGCGTGTCTAATCGGAGAATCAATCGTTATCCGGATCGCACTCGTTCGGCATCAGAAAGCTCTCCGCAAAGGGCGTGTCGTACGGCGTCCGGTTTGTGTCAGGAGTGGGAACGATGAAGAAAATGTTGATGTGTCTGCTGGGAGTGGGGATGAGTTTTTCGTTGCTGACGACGGGTTTCGCTCAGGAAAACAAGAACGAAGAGAAAAAACCTGAGAACAAAAAACCCGATCCGGCTGCGGTTTTCAAACGTCTCGATAAGGACGGCGACGGCAAAGTGACCAAAGAAGAATTCCTTGCGAGCCGAAAAACCGACGAAGCCAAAAAAACCGCGGAAACTCAATTCGCTCGCCGCGACAAGAACAAAGACGGATCGCTCTCGTTGGAAGAGTTCACGGCCACACCCACGAAGAAGAAACCTGGTGAAAAGAAACCTGAGTAGCGCCTCTGAGACGATCGACCGATCAGCCGGCGGGGTGAACACACCTCGCCGGTTTTTTTTGATTTTGGTGCGGAGAACGATCGCTATTTTTTGACGACGGTCGAGCGTTCGAGCAGGCCTTCATCGAGCATCGCCTGCACGAGTTGCTTCGCGAGGGGACCTGCGGCTTGACCTCCCGACCCTCCGTGTTCGAGGGCGATCGCAAAGGCGTATTTGGGATTTTCGGCAGGAACATAACCCGCGAACCAGGCATGATCCGGCTTGCTTCCTCCGACTTCGGCGGTCCCCGTTTTCCCGGCAATCCGGATGTCGGAAAGATGGACGTACTTGTAACCTGTACCGCGCTGCCAATTCACCACGCGGTCCATACCCTCTCGCAATCGATCGAGGGAAGCCTGTTCGAGACCGGAGATTGCGACCGGTTCGGGTAGCACGATCGTACCTGCGCCTGCTCTCGAAACGGTCCCCGTCCGCGATGCCACGTGAGGTGTGACCTTGTGGCCCCCGTTGGCGATCGCGGCCATCCAGGCGGCAATCTGGATCGGAGTGACCGTCAGCCGGGACTGCCCGATCGCAAGGCCGAGCGTGTCGGACTGATGCCATCGGTCGCGGCTGCCGGGAGTCAATCGTCCCGGTCGGGGAAGATTTCCCGAGACTTCTCCGGGAAGATCGATTCCGGTCGGTTTGCCGAACCCGAGTTTGTCGGCCCAGAAAATCATCTCGTCAGCACCGACGGCCATTCCGGCCTGATAAAAATAAACGTTGCAAGATTGTGCGATGGCTTCCCGCAGGGCGATATCGCCGTGACCGATTCCGTAATGACGATAGATGTAACAACGGTAGCGTTCGGGCGAATGCAGATACCCGCGGCAAGTATAGGGCTCGTCGGGATCAATTTTTCCGCTTTGCAGCAGCGCGATGGTGGTGGCCGTTTTGAACACCGAACCCGGCGCGATCGCCATTTGCGTCGCCCGGGGAAAGAACGGCCGTCTGGGATCTTCGATCAAGGCTTGCCACCGATCGGCATCGAATTCCGTGAACAGACTCAAATCGTGGCGAGGTGCATTCGCACCGACGACGAGTTCTCCCGTTCGCACGTCGATCACCACAATGCTTCCGCCACCCGCATCGACCGACGATTCCCGGGGGGCAATCGCCGCATCGAGAAAAACTTCAGCGCGTTCCTGGAGCGAAGTTTCGATCGTCAGGATAACGTCCTCCCCCGCACGGGGTTTGCGGATCACTTCCGACGAGATGATTTCGCCCTGCCGGTTCCGCACGATTCGCCGCTCTCCTCGCGTTCCGTGCAGCACCCGGTCGTAACTTCTCTCGATCCCCGTCATCCCGCGCCGATCGTGCAGTTGGTAATCGAGTGGATCGTTCTCGGTCCGCTGTTCCTCCGAGATTCCGGAGCGGTGTCCGATGATGTGCGCGGCGAATGCTTTTTCCGGATAGACGCGCCGCGTTGCGTAAGAGACTTTCAGTCCGGGAAATTGCTGGGGATGCGACTCGATTTCCGCGACCATTTCGAACGGGATATTTTCGAGCAAGGGATGATAGTCGAGTTCCTCGCGCACTATGACCGGATCGAGTGACTCTCTGCGCGGAGGTGTCGTCAGAGTTCTGCTCACGCGATTCCAGACGCGGCTCCACCACGGTCCATTCAATTCCTCAGACGAGGACTCGAATTGTGAGTGCTCTCGTTCTTGTTGTTGGGCCTCGACTCGGGAGACGATTCGTTCCACGCGTTGCTGGATACGGCTCCTTCGTTCGTTCAGTTGATCGAGCGACTCGCCCGACAAACGGGCCAGACCGTTCCACAAATCGTCCCGGCGAGCGAGCGTCTCCTGCTGAGCTTGTTTGACCGAATCGGCGTCGCGTCGCTGGCGAGAATCGAGCTGGGAGTATGCTTGCGACTTCAGCCAGTTTTCATCCGGTGGATGTTCGAGCCAGCGGTAATGAACTTCGAGCGTGAAAAATTCCTCATCGTAGGCCAGAACCCTGCCGTCGGCTGCCAGAATTCTCCCATCCGTCGCGGCGATCGATTCGGTCACCTCCCAGGTTCGATCGAACACCTGCAGATAGTCCTCCCGGACTTCAGACTTCAGCCAGACAACTCGACCGAGGACCAGCACCAGCGGGAACGTCAGGACGGCAAACAGCAAGACAAGCCGGGCGGGGGGATTCTGGTCGGTTTGCCAGGACCCTTGCGAGACGGAATCCGGGCGATGCGACGGGACGAACGGATTCAGAGGATTGTTCAACATGCAAATTCAATCGGGAACAACTGCAGGTGATTGAGGCAATCAAGGCGACAGAAAAATCAACGCGACAGAAAAAATGAGAGCGAATTGGGTTCCCGCGAAAACGTGCGATCTTTCGCGAAGATCAATCGTTTCGACAGCGCGATCATAATGGAGAACAAAATCCCCCAAACCAGCGTGACTGCCGATGTCAGCGGTATCGTAAAAACACTCTCGATCGTCAGAGCAGAGACTTCCTCCAGCAGGTGCATTCCGGCGATCGTTAATCCGGAACACAGGCACATCGCGGGGAACGCCCACATCAACCAGGATGCCGACTCGTCAGGTTCGCTCCGGGTCGGGCGCGCGAGCAGCGCGACGGTCAGAACTGCCGCAGCAGTGTGCAAGCCGGCGATTCCGGTTCCGGAAAAGTCCATCAGCAATCCCAGGCAGACCGCTTGCCAGAGCCGACGCGGCACCGACGGTCGCACGACGACGAATGAAAGCAGCAACAGCAGAAAGTCAGGAGCGTGACCGTGCCAGGTCAAATCCTGGGCGACGACGAGATTCGATCCCGTCGCGATCCACGCCAAAGGCAAGAACAACCACCACGACATAGGTCCTCAGCTCCTCACTCGATTTCAATTTCCTAAAACTCGAACAGGATTGACCGACTGCCTCAGCACTTCGACGCTTCTCAGTAATTCGGGTTTGATCGCCGGCTCAATTTCGATCGTCCACTCGCGATCCGTCTCGTCGAGTTCGGCCTTGACGATCGTTCCGTAAAACATCGGTTCGGGCAGCGCAGCCGATCGCGCACTGGTATAAACGCCGTCTCCCACGCGGACCGAATCCGTCCGTCCCACATAGCGCAACCGGCAGTTTCCGGCCCCGGTTCCTTCGAGAATTCCTTCCGGTCCGTAGCTGAATCCTCCCTCGACCGCCCGTAAAATCTGAGCCCGTCCCCGATAGTTCTTGTCTGCCGTTAATTGCACTCGGCTGACCCAACGACCGACGTCGACCAGACGACCAACGACGCAGCGTCCGGCATAAACCGGATGCTCGTTTTCCAGCCCGGAATCGGCTCCCTGATCCACAACCACTCCCGAGTCATCGTTCAGGACCAGTGATCCAGCTTCGATGGTTTGTCCTGAGGTTCGTTCGATCAGCAGGCTTCGTTCAAACAGTTCGCGTTCCCGGGGACCGATGACATCGGCACGAATCAACTCCGATACGAACAACGAAGGTGCCTCGCCGGCGGAGTATCGCGAGATTCCAATCGCTGCTTCGCGCTGAGTGAGTTCCCTGCGTTCCGCTTGTTCGATCTGCTGCAATCGAACGGTTCGTTTCGAGGCTTCGAGTTCGCGGCGCAGTTCATCAATTTGCGACACGTGTCGGTTCGCTCGTTCCTCCGTCCAAGCCGTCCAGCACTCGGTGGCCGATTCACGCAGCATTTGAAACGGCAGAGTGCTGTCGAGCAGTGCCGAGCGGACCGAACTGGCGACGGACTCGGGCAAACGGGATGCTCCCAGCGCGATGCCGAGACACAATGCCGTCAGCAGGAGAGTTCGGGGTGGTTCTGTTTCAGAAATCTGTTTCATGACCGCCATTTCATGCCGCGGATAATCCGTTATCGAGGCTGTCCCGCCATTGATCGAGATGTTCGACGCAAATCATGCAACCGCGGACGACCGTCTCGACCGGATTGCGCGCAATGCGGACGGGGATCCCGAGTTGCTCGTTGAACAGCAAATCGATGCCGCGAAGCAAGGCTCCCCCCCCCGACAGCACCAGACCTGTTTCCGCCAGGTCGGACACCAGTTCCGGCTGACAGGCTTCGATCGTCTGTTTGATTCCGTTCAGTACCGTCGTCAACGGCGCTTGCAGAGCCAGGCGAATTTCTTCACTGGTCAGAACCGTTTTGCGCGGCACGCTGCTGACGGTATCGAGTCCGCTTGCTTCACAGCTCAATTCCTGTTCCAGCGGATAAGCCGAGCCGATGTCGATAATTAATCGTTCGGCGGTCTGCAAGCCGATTTTCAGTGAAAACCGCTGACGCAGATGATCGGCCACTGCTTGAGCGAAGGCCGCTCCTGCGGTGTGAATCGAACTCGAAGCGACCATCTCGGCCATCGAGAGTACGGCAATTTCGGTCGTTCCCATCCCCAGGTCGCAGACCATGCTCGCCATCGGCTCGGAGATCGGCAGACCCGCACCGATCGCCGCCGCCTTCGATTGATTGATCAGGTAAATCCGTCCCGCTCCGGCGCGTTCCAGACTGTTGAACACGGCCCGCCGTTCGACCGGAGTAATCCCGCCCGGGACCGCGATCAGCACGCGTGGACGAATCGTCCACGAAGTCGCGGCGACCTTTTGGAAAAAATATCGCAACATCACTTCGCACAGTTCGTAGTCCGAGATGACTCCGTGCTGCAGCGGGCAAAGGGTCTGGATCGAATCGGGAGCGCGTCCTAACATCTGACGCGCCAGTTTGCCGACGGCGGCTCCGCGACCAAGTATCCGCCGACTTCCTTTCTGCAAGGCAACGACCGAAGGTTCGTTCAGAACGACTCCCCGTCCGCGCAACGCGATCAGAGTGTTGGCGGTTCCCAGATCGAGGGCGAGATCGGGAGCGATCAAATTCCGTAACCGGCGCAGCATCCTTGCTCGTCATCCTGTCGGAATCGGACATTTCGTAGTTCCGGAGCGCACGATCTGCGCAGCCTGAACCGTAACTCAGGACGGGAGTTGTATTTCCGTAGGGGAAATCCTGCAAGATGCGTTTCCGGCTCCGCAGAGGCTGCGATCAGCCGAAATGTTCGAGATACCAGCGAAACAGGACCTGAAAAGCAGTGGCGAATCGTGTGGGGTCTGCGTTCAATTGCAATTCGATCTCATCGAGACGGCAATAGATCCCCTCGGCGATCTCTCGGGGATCGAACACGGGGTTCTCGTCGCTCGACATCCGATACAGAGCGGTGTGCTCGTAGGAGGTTTCGGGGGAAGCGGGGAATTTATGGAGAAACTCAAGTTTGCCCGAAAGTCCGATCTCTTCGTGCATTTCGCGATGGGCCGTCTCGTCGTATTCTTCACCGGCGGAAAGATGTCCCGAGGCCGACGAAGTCCACTTGTTCGGCTGTTCGTCTTTCGAGGCCGCGCGTTTGTGAATCAGCAACAGTCCCGCCGAATTGAAGACGAAGATGTGGACCGCGCGGTGCAGTCTTCGTTCCGCATGAACCTGTGATCGAGGCAACTGGCCGATCACGCGGTCCTGTTCGTCGACGACGTCGAATAATTCCTCGGGCATGTCACCGGGCGATCGAGTGCGTGAAATCCAGCCGCGAAATCGCGTCACGAGTCGGTCTGCCATTCCAGTTCACGGGCGGAACCCGCGTCACCTCGATCAGATTCGGTGACGGGTCAAAATGCACCCGTGTTCTCCTCAACAGGAGCCGCGGCATTGTCGTCGGTAAAAATCGGTTCGAGAGGTCTTTTGTCAGGATTTTTGAAGAACTTGGGATAGCTGATCCCCTTTTCTTTCAGACAGATCACCATTCCTGAGGGAGTCGCCAGATAAATCCGGTCGGTCAATTCGTTCTCGGCGCGAATCGAGAAATCGCGCAGCGGAAGACGGGCTATGATCTGCGCGGTTTGCTGTTCTTCCTGCGGACTGATCAACAGGACGTTCCCCAGTTTGTCTTGCGAAACGACGTAATTTTCAGTTTCCGCGAGGACGCCCCGAGCACCAAACTGTTCCCACAGCAGGACACCGGTTTCCTTGTTCAAACAATGAAGCGATCCATCGTTGGGAGAAACATAGCATCGATTATTGATCAAGTTCGGCGAGTCGGGAATGTTCGCTCTGGCGATAAAGATCCAGAGTGTCGTTCCGCGCTGAGCATTGAGACAGTACAGCCGTTGATCGCCCGTGGCGACGAACAATTTGTCTTCGGATCTCACGATCGGAGCGGTTACGGCATCGGGAGTTTCCATTTGAAACACCAGCGAATCGTCGGCGGCGTTCACGCTGTATATCGTTTTGGTTTCCGAGGCAAACGTGATTTGACCGTCGTAACTCAAAGGCGAATACCGGATGGCTTTGGAGGTCCGATGACGCCACAGCCGCGCCTGGAAGCCCCACTCCGGCAATTTGTGCTGCCGGTACAATTCGAGAACTTTTGCCAGATCGAACGCATAGACGCTTCCCGATCCGGTCGCCAGAAACACGCGTTCCTCATCCATCGCAGGACTCGTGCTGACCTGTTCCGGCAGATTGATGTGCCAGAGTTCGCTTCCGGACCATTTGTCGACCGCAAACATCGACATCCCGGCGTTCACAAGGACGGTGTCGCTGTTTGAAATCAGTGGAAACTGTGGTGTGTCGAGACGGGCCAGCAATTGAGCCCATCGCTGGGCTCCCGATCGGCTGTCGAGAGCCGAAATGAAACCGTTTTTTGTCTGTACGTAGACGGTCTCTTCATCGAGGACGAGGTTCGTCACGCGATCCCGGGAAGAGTCGATCACAGCATGCGACAACCAGAGTTGTTCGAGATTGTACCGGTCGAGGAGCTTTCGAGGCGGGACCGAGACTCGATCGCCGATCTGGGCTTCGGCTGAACCGGCCGAGCAGACGAGAGCAATGACGATCAGACTGCAAAGCCGGACTCGTGGAAACATGAAGAGATCTCCCCGGGGAAACATTTTTCACGCATGATGCGGATATCGACGATCTAACATCGCATTTTCCGGCGATCGTACCGGAAAAAAACCGACAAAAACTCCCGTTCCCCGAAAACCGGTCGCTCCGCGGAAGGATTGGAGAGAGAGTTTAAGAAATTCATTCTATGCGGAGTTTCCGGCTTGACGCCAGTCTGGTTTCCACGGATCTGCAATTCCGGCTGAGAAGAGTTTGAAATTCGAGGGGGACAGTCGATATGATTGGTATATTCAGCCGGATCGGAGATTGTCCCTTGTCTGCATCCTTCCACACGTCTCTTCTCCCGGAACGATTCCCCGGTTTGCGGTGGGGCGTGCAGATTCTGTTCTGGATGAGCGTGCTGAACTTGCTTGCCTCGTCCGGTTCACCGCTTCAGGCCGATGTGATCAAACTCAAGAACGGAGGAGAGATTCGAGGCCAGATGAACCGTTCCCAGGCGGCCTCCGGAGAAGGACCGCTGGAAATTGTTTCGCTCTCGGGAATTCGGATGCTCGTCGCCCGCGACGACGTGCTCCTGTTCTCATTCCGGTCGATTAAAACGGAGGAATATGAAACCCGCGCGAAGAACACACCGGACACAGTCGAAGCGCAATGGGAGATGTATGACTGGTGCCGCAAAAACCAGTTCCGCGACGAAGCGCAGGTCCATCTCGAACGGGTCGTCGAGATCGATCCGAATCATGCCGAGGCGCGCAAACTGCTCGACCATGTACTCCACAAAGGAGACTGGATGCCGCGCGAAGAGATGATGCGGCAGCAAGGGTATGTCAAATACAAAAACCGCTACATCACGCTGCAGGAAATGGCCCTGATTGACAATTCCTCAGCCGAAGCGGAAGCCGAACGGGAATGGACCGATCAGATCAAACGCTGGCGGGCCGGTCTCGCTTCCCCCGATCCCCAGAAAATCGCGACCTCCCTTGCTTCGCTCAAGGAGATCTCCGATCCCAAAGCTGTCACCGGCCTGGTGAGATCGTTTCGCAATCACTCGCAAAAGGATGCGCGGTTGCTGATGCTGGAGATCCTCAAAGGAATCGGCGGAGTGAACATTATCGAACCGTTAGCCGAGCAGGCACTGTTCGACGTTGATGTTGACGTACGCGATCAGGCGCTCGCGACGATCCCCGAAAAGTATTATCCGCAAGCCGCGCACATTTTTGCCTACCGCTTGCGACACAAAGATAACACCGTCGTGCGCCACGCCGGCGTAGGCTTAAAGCACGTCGGCGACGAAGAGGTTCTCGGCGATCTGATCAACGCTCTTCTGACTACTCATACGGTCACCGTTCAGGTGCCGGTCAAAAAGCCGAGCGTTTCAATCGGTGGGGGCGCGCAACCTGTTCTGCCGCCCGAAGTGGAAGCCGGATATCTGGCGGGCCAGTATCCGCACGGCGTCATTCTCGGAGGGCAGTCGGATATCGTCTGGAAGCCGGTTAAGGTTCAGCGTACGGCTCGAAACATGGAAGTCCTCGACGCGCTTCAGCATCTCACCGGCGAAAACTTCGGTTACGACGAGCGGGCCTGGAGACTCTGGCTGGCGTCGTATAAAAATCGCGGAGGAGCTCTTTCCAAACCGGATCCGGCCGGGTAAGGTCACCCGAAGTTATTTTGTGACCGCGCAGACTATGCTCCGAAGGTGCCCGTGAAGTCCGACACCTCTGCCGATTTACCGATCGATCCTCGCGACCTGCAGGACTGGACCGAAGGCTGGATTCTCGCCGGAGCCACTCATCTGCCGAACGTGGCGGAGGTCTCCCGGACGATGGAATCTCCCGACGCGGTTTCGGATCCGAACTTGCCGATTACAACCGAGCCTCGTTCCGATCGAACAACTTCTCAAAAAAATATGCCCATCGCAATGACTGCAATGACTCTCGACGAAAAACAGAACCGGCTGCAAGTGCTCGCACAACGCGTTGCCCGGTGCGTCCGATGCCAGGAACTGGCCGAGACCCGAACGCAAACGGTTTTCGGAGTGGGAGACCCCAACGCGAAGATCATGTTTATCGGGGAGGCTCCGGGAGCGGACGAAGATCGCGAGGGGGAACCGTTCGTCGGCCGAGCGGGACAGCTCTTGAACAAGATCATCGAAGCCTGCAAACTGACGCGCGAAGAGATTTACATCTGCAACATTCTCCGCTGCCGCCCGCCCGAAAACCGAAACCCGTTGCCCGCCGAAGCCGAGAATTGCCGCGAATATCTCGACGGCCAGATCGAGATCGTTCGACCGGAATACATCGTCTGCTGGGGTTCGGTAGCGGCCAAAAATCTGCTGGGAACCGACTCACCGATCGGTAAGCTGCGAGGAAAATTCTACGAGTACGCGGGCGCCAAGGTCCTCTGCACGTACCATCCCTCGTATCTGTTGAGAAATCCCCCCGCCAAAAAAGATGTCTGGGAGGATCTGAAATTCCTGTTTTGCGAGATGGGAATCACACTGGAATAATCGAACCCAGGCTCGCGCGGTTCAGCCGATCAGGCGAGTTTCCTGCGGCAGGCTCGGATAGGGAACTGCAGCCGGTTCGAGCAAATCGTGCGACTCGAACGCGTCTTCCAGCGCGAACAAGAGCTGAGTCCGTCGTACGATGCCCAGTAACCGGCCATCGGAGATGACGGCCATCTGCGTCCGATAACCGCAGCGAAAAAAAAGAGCCACTTGTTCGAGTGGCTGTTCGGGAGTCAGAATGTCGGCGATCGGTGCGGCGAGGCAATCGATCGCCATCTGGCAGGATTCGCCTCGCAGTACCGCTTTGAGCAGAGTAAAGTCCGAGACGACTCCCGAGGGGCGGTTCGCGCTGTCAACCAGATAGAGTTTGTCGGAGCCGGTGATTCGAATCTGAGAGATCGCCTCCTGAATGGAAGCACCCCTCTCAATCGTTGCGGCTTGTTCGATGATGTCGTGTACTCTCAGTGTCATTCCAACCTCCGAGTTCGGCGCTTCGGAAAGGCAGGGAAAAATCTCTCAGCCACCTTAATTCATAGATGCCTATCGGCAACGATGCGTCGAATTTCCTGAATTTTTTTGGCAGAATGTGCGAAACAGGCCAAACTCAAGTCGGACAAACCGAATCTGAGGGTAAACCTTAGGAAAATACCTTGATCTCAGCACCGATGGGAAGCGTTCGATGTGTGTCAGAATGCTCCGTTCGGTGGGCACCATCCGCGGAGCGGGAAGAAGACCTGCTCGCGTCGAGTTCGAATCGGGAGTGAAAAACCATGTTTTGGGAACTCTATCAACAGTCGCAGATTCACGGAGCCAGGTCGGATGCGGCTCGAGCGGAGGGGAAGGCGATTCGCGTCGAAGACGAACTGCGTCGCGTTTACGATCGGATCGATTCGCTGGCGCTGATCTGTCAAGCGATGTGGGAATTGATTCGAGACAGGACGACGCTCACCGACCAGGACATCGAGCGGAAGGTCGAAGAAATCGATTTGCGCGACGGAAAGGCGGACGGAAAAATGAGTACGCCTCCCCGAAATTGCACCCAGTGCGGGCGGGTCATCGCCCGCCGTCATTCGCGCTGCCTGTACTGCGGAGTCGAGTTCGAGAAAGAGCATGTCTTCGAATGATCGATGTACCGCACTCGGATGAGTTCGATCATTCTCCCTGCAACGTCAAAACCAATCGTCTGCGTCCGCCGTGATTGCGATGTTCGCAGAGAAAAACTCCCTGCCACGTCCCCAGGTTCAGCCGCCCGCTGGTAACGGGGATCGTCACCGACGAGCCCAGCAACGAGGATTTCACGTGCGCCGGCATGTCGTCGGGACCTTCGATGGTGTGAATGTAAGGCCAGTTTTCCGGTGCGATCTTGTTCATCGACATCTCCAGATCGCGCGAGACGTCGGGACTGGCGTTTTCGTTGATCGTGAGCGAGGCCGAGGTGTGCTTGATGAAGATGTGCAGCAACCCCGTCTCGACCGGTTCCAGAGCAGCCAATCCCTGTTCGATCTCGCGCGTAACAAGATGAAACCCGCGCGAATAGACGGGGAGCGTGATTTCGGATTGCGACCAGGTCATGAATCGGGGTTCCTCAATGGAGAATAGCGGTAGTTCTCACTGATCTGCAGCATGGGACTACTCCCATCTTTTTATTCCGCTTCTTGCCCCGATTCAAATCCGCGCTATGAAAAAGATCGCTCGGGTTGCAGTCAGGCGAGTTTGAGCAGAAAGTTGAGACAAAGTCATTCGACGATCTCGTTTCAGGCTT
>DATKCB010000106.1:0-7449 GCA_035513495.1 Planctomycetaceae bacterium
GAAGGATTGCGCAGAATCTTTGTCCCCAAGGACGCTCCTCCCGGTGCGTATACGGTCTATCTCAATTCGCAGGCTCAGGAATCGTATGAACGAAACCCTAAAGCGGTGGCCGAGTCGAAAGCCCGGCAGGATCAGGCCGACGCCGATCAGAAAGCCGCCGATGAAGCGAACAAACTGGCAGTCGCGGCACAAACCAAAGCTGTCAACGACGCCAAAGCGGCCGATGACAAATCGAAACAAGCCGCTCAAGCATTTCAGGTCGCCGATAAAGCCTTGAAGGATGCGCAAGCCGCGACAACAAAAGTCGAACAAGACGTTAAAACAGCTCAGGACGCCGTCGCAAAAGCGGACGCAGATCTCAAAACCAAAACCGAGGAAGCCGAGATCAAAGCTGCTCAAGATGTCAAAACGAAAGCCGAAGCCGATTTAAAAGCCAAGCAGGATGAACTCGCCAAAGCGCAAGCCGACCTGAAAGTCAAAACCGAAGCACAAACCAAATCGGCGGAAGAAATGAAAACCGCCGAGACGGCATTGACCCAGGCGAACGAAGCAAAAACAACAGCCGATGCCGACGCCAAAGCGAAGGCAGACGCCTTGAAAGCCGCGCAGGCCGCCAAGGCAGCAGCCGACAAAAACTTCACAGACATCTCGAACGCCAACAAAGCGAAACCTGTCAATCTGACGGTCCCTTCGACTCCCGTCATGATCGTCGTGAAAGAAGCCCCCGCCGAAATCACAGCGGCCGTTCCTGGAGGCGGAAATCTGAAACAGGGAGCGACCCTGGAAGTGAAAATCACCGTTCAGCGCAAAGCCGGATTTGAAGGTCCGGTCAACGTCACGCTCCCCTTGCCTCCCGGCGTGACGGGCCTCAAAACTGAGCCGCTCTCGATTCCACCCGACCAGACGGAAGGGATCCTGAAGATCCTCGCCGAAGCAAACGGCACCGAAGGCAAAATTGAGAACATCGTCGTTCGCGGAGAGATGGACCATCGAGGCAAAGCCAGCGTCGATGCTCCCGTTGCTCTGACCATCACCAAGTAACCGACCCAGCGTAAAACTTTCGTCCCACCGAACTCTCCCATAACCGGAATACTTCCATGCGTCACTTCTTACCAATCGTCTGTCTGCTGACGTTTTCGATACTCTCTGTCGCTTCCGCGCAGGATGACGAAAAACTGGTTCCCATTCAGCCGGAAGATCCGAAATTGGGGCGTCCCGTCGATTTCGAACAGGACGTCTATCCGATCCTGGATTCCAGTTGCGTGGCCTGCCACAACGTGGCGGTTGATGAAGGGGACCTGATTCTTGAAGAAGTCGCGAGCATTCTCAAAGGAGGAGGCCGAGGTCCGTCGGTCGTGGCCGGCAAACCGGACGAGAGTCTCCTGACACAGTTCGCGGGACACGTCAAGCAGCCGATCATGCCGCCTCTTCCGAATGACGTCGAGGCCGCCAAACTGACTCCGAAACAACTGGGTATTCTGCGGCAGTGGATTCTGGAAGGCGCCAAACAGGGGAGCGGCGGCGGGAAAACCGCGATCTCCTGGCAAGCGGTTCCCGATTCGATTCAAACCAGTTACAGCGTCGCGCTGAGTCCGCATTCGCGATATGCGGCAGTCAGCCGGGCAAATCGCATCGCGATTTACGATCTGGCGACGCAACAGCAGATCGCGCAGTTGCACGATCCGTTACTGGGGGAATTTCAACAGGACGGAAAGGTGATCTACGGCCCGAAAGCCGCCCATCAGGATTTCGTACACGCGCTGGCGTTTCATCCATCCGAAACGATGCTCGCCTCGGGAGGCTACCGCGTTGCGAAATTGTGGAAGCGTTCCGATCAGGTTCAAAACTGGAAGCAACCGCTCTCTGGAGAAATCACTGCCATCGCAGCCGATGCGCAGAATCTGCACGCAGCAATCGCGACCTCCGACAACAAAATCACACTTGTCACGCTCGCCGACGGAAAAACCGCCCGAGAACTGACGGGGCATCAGGCAGTCGTGACGGGTGTCTGGTTCAGTCCCGACGGAACGAAGTTGTATTCCGGGTCTCTCGATAAAAAACTGATCGGCTGGAACGTCGCTGACGGTACTCAAGTTGGCGAAATCGTGACGCCGTCGGAAATCCATTCGGTCACTCTGAATAAAGACGGCACGCGGATACTCTCCGGACATCAGGACAACGTGATTCGCGGTTGGGATCTACCCGGTGTCGCCAAGCCTGCCGAGGGTGAAACCGAAATCAAGCCGGTCGTCCAACTGAACGGTCACGGCAAACCGGCGAGCAGACTCCTGCCGCACCCGACCGACGCCAACCAGATCATCTCCTGCAGCGAGGACGGAACAGCCCGCTTGTGGCGCGTCGATAATGGACAGAACACACGCTCGATCAGCCACGGCTCAGCCGTCAGCGACGTCGCGATTTCCACGGATGGGACTTTGCTGCTGACCGTCGGAGCCGACGGATTCGCACGGACCTGGGATGCCAATAACGGGCAGAAAAAAATTGAGGTCAAGGGAGATGTGCTGCTCGCCCGCGTGGCGATCGAACAGAACGAAGCCCTGTCGGTCGCCAAACAGCGGACCGGTGTCGCCGATGCGGCAGTCAAAGCGGATGAGAAGTCCGTCACCGAGCGAACCGAGAGCCTGAAAAAAGCCAACGAAGCGCTGACGGCCGCCGACAAGGCTCTGAAGGAAGCGCAGGACAAAGTCGCGCCGCTCCAGACCGCTTACGACGAAGCCAAGAAAGCCTTCGATGCAAAAACCGACGACAAGGACCTCGAGAAGAAGTTCAAGGACGCCGAGACCGCGTTGAACAAGGAAAAAGATGCCCTCAAGAAAGCGGAAGAAACCCAGAAAGTCTCCGCCAACTCGGTCAATCTCTCCGATCAGGCACTGAAACGTTCCGAGCAGACGCTCGCCGAATCGAAGCTCAAACTGGAAGAGACGCAAAAGAAACAAATCGAAGCCGAAGCAATACAGAAAACTGCCACGGATGCCTCGAACGCCTCCGTCAAGCCGATTCATTCCGCCGCTTTCTCCCCCGACGGAAAGTCGTTCGCCGTGGGAGGTGAAGATGGAATGTGGAATCTGTGGGCCACCGAGACCGGGCTGGGTCTCGACCGTTTCGGAAATCACGAAAGTCCCGTGAGCCGCATGATCTGGACGACTGCCAACGCGATCGTCACTGCGGGGAAAGACAAACAGACGATCTCCTGGAATCCTTCACCCGCCTGGGAACTCGTCCGCCGGTTCGGACCTCCCGCCGACAAACCGCTCGATGTCGCCAACTCGGCCTGCGATGACCGCATCATCTCGCTGACGTTCAGCCACAGCGGAAAACTCCTCGCCACAGGTGGCGGAGAACCCTCGCGAAGCGGAGAGCTGATTTTGTGGAACGCCGAGACGGGCGAGATCGCGAGGAAATTTACGGAACCCCACTCGGACACCGTGCTGGGCGTCGATTTTTCTTACGACGACCGATACATCCTCTCCGGGGCGGCCGATAAATTCGCCAAGCTGTTCTCTGTCGAAACCGGCGAACTGGTCCGGTCGTACGAGGGGCATACACATCACGTGATGGACGTGTCGCTCAAAGCCGATGGCTCGGAACTCTCGACGGCGGGTGCTGACAACGCCATCAAGGTCTGGAACCTCGAAACGGGCGAGCAAATCCGCACGATTACCGGCTACTCCAAGCAGGTCACTTCGATTCAATACATCGGGGATACCGATCAGATCGTGAGTTGCGGCGGTGACAAATCGGTCCGCTTTCATCGCAGTTCGAACGGACAAAACTTCCGGAATTTCAGCGGGGCGACCGACTTCATGTACTCGTCGGCGGCGTCGCGAGATCTGACGATCGTGATTGCGTCGGGAGAAGACGGGGTACTGCGAGTCTGGAACGGAACCAACGGGCAACCGACCGCAACATTCGCTCCGCCGGTTCCCGAGACCCAACAGGTTTCCGTCCAGCAGTGATTTCGGCTTTGCGGTACGAAGCGGCAGAAACTATTTCGCGACCAAATCGCGGGCGAGTTTCCGTGCAGCCTTGTGAGCGTGTTTGACGGTAAACGTGCGGGCTTCGATCTGCTCTTCGCTGAAGTAACGCGCATCGCTTGGGGGCAATCCTGCCAGAGCGAGCGTCAGCGGCAGCAGATCGAGAAACTCCCGGTAACGTCGCTGTATCTCTTGTGCGTTCTCTGCTTTGGCTTCAGACATCTCGATCACTTCAATCAGGAGAGAGAAAGGGGCCGGAAAAGAGAAATTCGATGACCGTCAGCGACGCGTTTTCATTTTGTTGAGCAGTTCGTTGGCTTTATCGGAGGGATTCGCATTGTCCCCCGACTTCCCTTGCGATCCGGGTTCAACGGCTTTGACGCCAGTCTCCGACGGGTCGGGCAGGCGCACGGCTGGTATATTTTTCGCGGCTTCCGCAGGGGCAGGCGGCGGGGATTGCACGGGGGCATAACCTGGTTGTTGGGGATAGTACGGGGGATATCCCGGTGGCGGATACGGCATCCCCTGTGGAGGGTAGTATCCGGGAGGAGGCGGGTAATACCCTTGCGGCGGCATCCCGACTGGATAACCCGGTTGAAGTACCGGGGGATAAGTTGGCATCGTGTCGGTGTCGCTCGCGTTCTCACCCCCTGCGAAAGACTCGGTCGGTCTCTCTTCTTCCATTGCCTGGGGCAGAACAACGTCGACGAGCGTTTCTGACGCTGATATGTCGTCTCCGCCGGGACGAATGATCCGCGAGTCGTTGTCGGCGATGAAGTGTTGTGCGTCCTCGCCTGCTGCCGACACGTTTTCTTCCCGAATCACGACTTCGAATTCAAGATTTCCGACTCGGACGGTGTCTCCATGCTTCAGTACAATCTGACCGTCGAGAATTTCGTTGTTGACGAGCGTTCCGTTGGTGCTTCCCAGATCTCTCAAGCGAAGCGTGTAGTCGTCCAGAGTGAACATGCAATGATGCCGGCTGATCAGATCGCTGTTGGGCCGCAGTTGGCAATCCTGCTCGCGTCCGATGAGAAATTTGGGCGGCAGCGCAATTCGATTCCCGCTCTGTTTGCCGCCGATCACTTTCAACTCTGCTTTTAACATCGTTCACCTCAATCGAACCTGGTGATACTCATTGCAGAAACGACATTTCAAAGAACTCCAATTCCCCGAACTTTCCATCGGAAGATATCGAAACTCTTAACCAACTGAAATCGAAAACATTATGAAAAAAAGATGTGGAAAGAGGAGAAGAAATGGGAGTATAAGAGAGAAAGGAACATTCATCGATGATGCAAACCTGTCAGACTCATTAACTTAAAAAAATCGCCTGACAAATTCAGACTAGCATCAATCAAAATGCATGTCAAACAAATTTCACACGCCCCCAAAGTCCGACTTCCCACACCCGGCAATCGATCGGAAGAGAGTGTGGAGATCGGGGATACCCTGATGTATCTCTGAGACGATTCTCAAGCCTCCACCAACAATGGTAACGCACAACTCTCGATTGACAACTGATCGAATTCTCCACAACATGAAATTTTCTCGAAAGGGAGAGCTGCATCCATGACCATTCGAAGTCTCTGCTCGACTTTTTCTCTCCTCTCGCTCTTCAGCGTGCTGGCTGTCGCTGCCGATCCGGCACCGGTCGACACCACTCGCGGCGATGCGATGATCGCCGAATACTTTCGTCACGAGACCGCGAAACTCACGGCGGATTGTCTGGCAGATGTTCGCACGAAAGAAGACTGGGAAAACAAAAAGCCGGAATATCGACGGCAACTGTTCGAGATGCTCGGACTCGATCCCCTTCCCGAACGGACACCGCTTCACGAAACGATTACGGGAACAATCGAGCACGAAGAATTCCTCGTCGAGAAACTGCACTTTCAATCGCGTCCCGGATTGTACGTGACCGGAAATCTGTACCGACCCAAAAACATGACCGGCAAGCTGCCCGCCATCCTGTACGTGTGCGGACACGGACGCGTTAAAAAGGACGGGATCAGTTACGGCAACAAGGCTTCGTATCAGCATCACGGCGGCTGGTTCGCTCGAAACGGATACGTCTGCCTGATCATCGATACGCTGCAACTCGGCGAAATCGAAGGGATTCATCACGGGACGTACAATCACAACATGTGGTGGTGGAACTCGCGCGGCTACACGTCCGCCGGCGTGGAAGCCTGGAACTGCATTCGCGCGCTCGACTATCTCCAATCGCGCGAGGAAGTCGATCCCGAACGCATCGGCGTCACCGGACGCTCGGGCGGCGGAGCCTACAGTTGGTGGATCGCGGCGCTCGACGAACGAATCAAGGCGGCTGTACCCGTTGCCGGAATCACCAGCCTGCACAATCACGTCGTCGACGGGACCGTCGAGGGACACTGCGACTGCATGTTCATGGTCAATACGTACCGCTGGGATTTCCCGCTGGTTGCCGCGCTGGTCGCTCCTCGTCCCCTCTTGATCTCGAACTCCGACAAAGATCGGATATTTCCTCTCGAAGGCGTGATCGATGTCTATTCGAAAACGCGCCGCATCTACGATCTGTACGGAGCCCGCGATCGGCTGGGCTTGCAAATTACCGAGGGGCCTCACAAAGACACGCAGGAACTGCGCATTCATGCGTTCCATTGGATGAACCGCTTCCTCAAAGACGAGGATCCGCTGATCGATAAGACCGCCATCAAATTTTTCGAACCCGAGCAACTCAAAGTATTCGGCGATCTACCCGCAGACGAACTCAATACCAAGATTCAGGAGTCGTTCACCGTCGTTGCCGCAGCGTCGGTTCCGGAATCAGGAGCCGATTGGGCTGACTCGACCAGACGTTGGAGAACGCAACTGCAGGGAAAATCGTTTCGCGGCTGGCCGCAGGCCGCACCCGACTTGAATCTCGAGCCGGCCTTCTCCGCGGAGCGGGACGGAATCCGGTTCTCGGCCTGGGACTTCACGAGTCAGGAGTCGATCCGTCTGCGGCTCTACTTTGCGCATCGAGCGAATCTCAAGCCGGACGAACTTGAGCTGGTTGTCCTCAATGTTCTCGACGAGCAGGGATGGCGGGACTTTCTCGCCGCCCTGCGACCCGGATTCGAACATCAGTTGTCAGACGAAACGCTCCCGGAGGGTTCCTCCGATCGATACGAGGAGCAGAAAATATTGTTCCAAAATTTCAAGTGGGGAATGGCTTACCTCGCACCGCGGGGGATCGGACCGACGGCCTGGGATCAGAGCGAACGCAAACAGACGCAGCACCGGCGACGGTTTCAGTTGCTGGGTCAGACGCTCGACGGAATGCGGGTCTGGGATATCGTGCGGGGATGCGCGGCGTTGCGACAAGCCGCGCCTGTGACGTCGACTCCCTTGTGGCTGCAAGCCGAACGCAACATGTCTTGCAATACTCTGTATGCCGCATTATTCGCGCCGGACATCAAGCGGATCGATT
>DATKCB010000107.1:0-16562 GCA_035513495.1 Planctomycetaceae bacterium
TTCGCCGTCGCGCTCTTCGTGGCTGGCGCGAAGTTTCATCGTGTACCAGACGTCGGGCTTCCATTCGAAGGCCTGCTTGGCGAACTTCTTTTCGTGAGCGACCCAGGAGTAGAGTTTGAGTTCCTGGCTCGCACCGAGCAACTCCAGGCGATACCGTTGTGCGATCACTCCCATATCCGGCAGTTTATTCAATTTTTCCGCACCGAGCATATCGACCTGGATGGTGTAATCGGAAAGCGAGGAGTGACCCAGCCAGCCCTGGCTGCGCGTCCCCAGAGGAATCGTCGTAATTTTCATCATCACGATGTTTCCGTCGTCTTGACGGTCACCCCGGCTTGCCTTGAAGGTGACTCCCTTCTCTTCGACAGTATCCCAACTGTAACCGGAGAGGAATTTCTCGGCGACGAGTTTGTCGAGCCCGGCATTGAGAAAGTTTTTGGCATCTTCGATGCTCGTGACTTCGTCTTTAATTTCCATGAAGATGTACAACCCGTCGAGCAAGCGACGCGGAGTTGAGTTGTCGTAAACGGATTCAGGCGACCCGTTGTTGACGAAATCGCCTTGCAGGAAGAGATAGAGCTGAGCGGCTTTCGGATCCTCCGCTTGCAGCTTCTGCAGAAAATCGTGATCGACGTGGACGTTTCGGTAACGAATCCCGATCGTGCTGACGGGTACGTTTCCTTGCGAGAAATCGATTTTCCAGGGGAGCGGAGGGACGACGCGGATTCTCGCGGTGTTGGTCAAATCTCCGTGCTTGGCAGTAATGGTGACAGCGTGGTGGGGCGTCGCTTCCGGATCGGGAAAGTATCGGCCATCTTCAATTTTTCCGGGACCGTCGAGTGTAAACTCGACCTCCGGACTGGGAACCGTTTTCAAGTACACACCGTTTGGCGTATAGAGCCGAGTGACCAGTCGCTGTGTCTGATCGGGCCGGAGCAACGATTCGACAGGGACCAGTTGCAGGCTTCCCGGTCCCGCGTTTTTATCGATCACTTCGCTGGGATGTGCTGGCCGCGAATCAGAGCTTGGTTCGAGGTCTTTTTTCCCGAAGCAATACATGTTCTCACTGGTGGTCAGGTAGACTTTCCCCTGCGAGATAATCGGAGACGCAAGAACGCCTTCGCGCCTCAAGCGAAACGATTCGAGTTCTTCGAGTCCCTCGTCGGTCGGCTTGAAGATGAAGCAGCGGCCGTTGGCTTCCGCGAGATAAATTTTCCCGTCTCCATAAACCGGGCTGCTGCGTCCCTGGGTTCCAATTTTCGTCGAGTAAATTTCCTGGCCGGTTTGCAGGTCCGACACGCGAAAGGCCCCGTAATCGTCGACCGAATACACGCGTTCGCCAAGAATCAGCGGAGCCGTTTTTCCGACCATCCAGCCTTCGTTCTTCCAGACTTCGCCGGACTTGGTGATGTCTCCGGTTTTCGTGCCGTCTAATGCAAACAGAGCACCCATGGTTGTACTCGTCAGGTTTTCTTCGCTGTGACCGCAAATGACGAGACCGTTATCGGTCACGATGGGTGTCGTGTTGATACCGCGCTTCGAGACGTTATACGTCCAGAGTTTTTTTCCTGTCCGCGCCTGAAATGCGTGGACGCCCCCATCGCCCGATCCAAACACAATCGACATCTGCCCGTTCAATGCCGTCAGCACGGGCGTGCTGTAGGTGGTGTCGTACGGGAGCAGTCGCGTTTGATCGAACCAGGTCGGCTGGCCGTTTTTTTTGTTGAATGCGATGAATCGATGGGCCGGTTTCGCCATCTCTCCCCAACCGATCACGATCCCGCTGATGATGACGGTGTCTTCGAAGACAATCGGAAAATTGGTGCGGCCTCCATAGGTCGAGAGCATCCCGAATTCTTCACTCAGGGAACGTTCCCAGAGAGTTTTTCCGGTTTCACCGTCGATGCAGCGGAACAGATCGCAGACTCCGAGAGCGAATACGTTTCCCGAATCCGGATCGCCGACCACTGAAGACCAGCCGACTCGGGTATTGGGGACGTCCGACAGAAACACGTTGAAGATGTTTTCCCAGAGAACCTCGCCGCTCTTTTGATCGACGCAGACGACTTTTTCACATTCTTCCAGGCTGTCGGGTTTGTGGTTCTGGAGGAGATACAGTTTTCCGTACATCGCGATCGGTGTCGAACGCGATCCGAGCTGATCGTTTTTCCACAGTAGCGAATCCCCCTGGGGGTTGATGCTATCGGGAAGATTCTTCTCCCGTGAGATGCCGTTCTGTTCGGGACCGCGCCAGACTGGCCAGTCCATCGGGTCCGCCGTCCACGGCTGAGCGAGCAGACAGGTGGGGAGAAAACTGACAACCGTCAATGCCCACAGGCAGATCCGAGGTCTGTGCATGATGTTCTCTTTGGGGGTTTGAGTCTGGTGGGTGATCCCAGCGGGATTCATTCTTCACAGGGTGGGAAGAAGAAAAGGGTAAAACACCGTTCTCTTCCCCCATTTACGATAACGAGCAACGATCCGCTGGGCAAGGTTCCGTTTTCCTTCAACGATTTTTCTCGCATAGTAAAATCTGGTGGACACTAAGAATTTCGAGCTGACAACCTTGTATTTCAGCGACTGAATCGAGACTCTCTCCACCACTATCCGAAATACTCGACTGCGTTCCGAAACACCTTCAATCCGTCACCCTCTCCCCGGAGATTTTTCCGAGTCCATTGCGGATGCTGCGTCGCGAACAGGAATCGTTCGGGGTGGGGCATCAGTCCGAGGACACGACCGGTCGGGTCGCTCAGGCCGGCGATGTTGGCAAACGATCCGTTGGGATTAGCGGGGTAGGGGAGGAGTTCGGATCCCGGGTCGATCCCGTTGCAGGAATGGTACGTCAGCGCGACTTGTTCCCGCTGTTGCCAGACTTTGAGAATACTTTCGTCCTGAACGGCGATCCGTCCTTCCGCGTGCGCGATCGGGACTTCGATTTGGTCGATCCCTTTGAGAAAGACATTTTTCGCCGATCGGACTTTGAGGTTGACCCAGAGCGCCGTGTATTTCCCATTGACGTTCCAGGTGAGCGTCGCGTCGGGCTTCGAATCGTGCGCTGGGGGAAATTCTTCGGTTCCGTCAGGCAGGATGCCGGATTTGAGCAACACCTGAAATCCGTTGCAGATCCCCAATACGAGCTTGTCGGCCTGCAAAAATCCGGACAGTGCATCGCTCAGGCGGAACTGCAACTGTCGCGAGAAGATCACGCCCGAGCCGATGTCGTCCCCGTAACTGAAACCGCCGGGAATGCAGAGACCCTGGAACTCATCGAGCAGCGCCGGGTTTTCCAGCAGCCGAAACAAGTGGAGTCTCTCGGCACGCCCTCCGGCCAGTTCGAACGCGCGGGCCGTTTCCACGTCGCAATTGGTGCCCGGAGCGCGGAGGATGCAAAAATTCGGCTGAGCCATGTCTGGTCCGTCAGGTTGGGTGGTTTCGTCCTTCGTAAGACGGGACCATTGTCCCGACTTCTCGGTAATTTCGACCGGAAAATGCTTCCGTCTTAGGTGATGCCACTTTCTTCAGGTGTGCACCTGAACTTTGAAATCCAGCGATTCACCATCGAAGATCGCCCGATGCTACCCTCGCAGAGGGCGGAGTTCCAGCGAACGATGCGGTTGTCCGGTTCGCGAGCGTTGCAAACCGGTTTCGTACCTGTTGTGATGCGACGATCGTCGATTAATCCAACTGAGTCGGGAATTGAAGCGATGTCTGCCATCGATCAGTATGTGACCGAACATTCCGAGCAATATGTCGAGGAGTTGAAAGAACTCCTGCGAATTCCTTCGGTCAGCGCCGATTCGCGGCACAAGGGAGACATGCAGCGAGCCGCCGAGTGGCTGAAGGCACGCTTCGAGCAGGCCGGCCTCACAGCGGACATCGTTCCGACCGCGGGGCATTCGATCGTGACCGCCGAGTGGCGGGGAGCGGCAGGTGCTCCTACCGTGCTGGTTTACGGGCATTACGACGTGCAGCCTCCCGATCCGCTCGCATTGTGGACGACACCTCCGTTCGAGCCGGAAGTGCGAAATGGAAAAATCTGGGCACGCGGTGCGACCGACGACAAAGGTCAGATGATCACGCACCTGTTCGGAGTCGAAGCCTGGCTCAAAACCGAGGGGAAGTTGCCTGTGAATGTGATCTTCGTGATCGAAGGTGAAGAAGAAGTCGGCAGCGACAACCTCGATCGGTTTCTTGAAGCTCACAAGCACGAACTCAAGTGCGCTGTCGCGGTCATCAGCGATACGGGGCAATATGCTCCCGGCATTCCTGCGATCACTTACGGTCTGCGGGGAATGGCCGCCTGCGAGATCACCGTGCACGGTCCGAAAAAAGATCTGCACAGCGGGATGTTCGGCGGGACGATCGCCAATCCCGTCGCGGGGATGTCTCATTTGATCGCGTCTCTGCATGACGCCCAGGGGAGAGTTCAAATTCCTGGCTTTTACGATGACGTCATCGAGTTGACTGCACAGGAAAGAAAAGAATTTGCCGACTTGCCCTTTGATGAGTCGGCTTATCTCAACGAACTCGGTGTATCGACGCCCTTTGGCGAAGCAGACTTCACCAACATCGAACGCCGCTGGGCGAGACCGACCTGCGAATTGAACGGGATCTTCGGGGGTTATACCGGCGAAGGCCCGAAGACGATTGTGCCGTCACATTGCACGGCCAAGATTTCGTGCCGGCTGGTACCGGGGCAGGATGCTGCGAAGATTCTGCACAGTCTCGAAGGGTGGTTGCGCGAACATCTGCAACCCGGATTGCGTCTGGAGTTCAAGAAGTATCATGGTTGTCCGGCGGTGCTCGTGGACCGGGAAAGCCGCCACATGAACGCGGCCCGTTCGGCGATCGAAGAGGCGTTCGGTGCGGTTCCCGTTCTGATTCGGGAGGGGGGATCGATTCCCGTCGTCGGAACCTTTCGGGAAATTCTGGGAGTCGATACACTCCTGCTGGGCTGGGGGCAGAACACGGATAACCTGCACAGTCCCGACGAACATTTTGATCTCGGGGATTTCCAGAGAGGAATCCGGGCGAGTGCGGCTCTATGGGGCAAACTCGCCGAAATATGACGGAAAAAAGAACATGCTGGATTTGAATTACGTCTGCGAACATCCCGAAGAAGTCGAGCAGAACTGCCGCAACCGCGGCGCGAAGGTGGATGTCGCTCGCATTGTGGAACTCCGCACCGAGCGCAACCGTTGGATTCAGACCGGAGATGAACTGCGACGCGAGCAGAAGGAGACTTCGGGACAAATCCCAAAAGCTGCCGATTCGGAGACGCGCCAGAAGCTGATCGATCGCGGGAAGGAATTACGGACGCAAGTGGCCGAAGTCGATGACAAGCAGAAAGCATCCGAAGCCGAGCTTTACGATTTGCTCAAGCAGATTCCGAATCTGACTCATCCCGACGCGCCGGTCGGCGAAGAACAGGATCACGTCACGCTCCGAACCTGGGGGGAAATTCCGTCGCGCGAGTTCAAGCTGCTGGATCACGTTGAACTGGCGGAAAAGCACGACCTGATCGACTTCGAGTCGGGGACCCGCGTTGCGGGACACGGATTTTTCTTTTTCAAAAACGAAGCGGTTCTGCTCGAAATGGCGTTGATCCAGTTCGCGCTGGATACTCTCCGAAAAAAAGGATTCACGCTCTACAGCACACCCGACCTGGCGCGGGATGACGTACTCGAAGGGACGGGTTACATTCCACGAGGTGATGAAACGCAGATCTACTCGGTTCAGAACACCGATCTGAGTCTCGTCGCGACGGCGGAAATCACACTCGGCGGATCGCGCAAAGATCAGATGTTGGACTATGCAGATCTTCCGTTAAAAATGGCTGGTGTTTCGCATTGCTTTCGCACTGAAGCCGGCGCTCACGGACGTGCGACGCGGGGAATTTACCGCGTCCATCAGTTTGCCAAAGTGGAGATGTTCGCGTTCACGGCTCCCGATCTTGCAGCCTCCAACGCGATGCTCGAAGAAATCGTGTCGATCGAGGAAGAGATCTTTCAGGCTCTGGAGATCCCCTATCGCGTGATCGATACGCCGACCGGTGATCTGGGAGGACCGGCCTATCGAAAATACGATCTCGAAGCCTGGATGCCGGGTCGAGGAGAATCGGGCGAATATGGAGAAGTCACTTCCGCGTCGAACTGCACCGATTTCCAGGCGCGTCGGCTCAACGTCCGCACGAAGGTTCCCGACCAGAAGAGCAACCAGTTCGTACATACTCTGAACGGCACGGCGGTGGCGATTTGCCGCGCAATGATCGCACTATTGGAAAACCACCAGCAGGCGGACGGCTCGATCGAGATTCCCGAGGTATTGCGCAAATGGATCGGCGTCGAACGTATCGGCTGATCCGCTTGCTCAGTCGTTTGATTCTTTGATTTCTGGCGTTTCCGGAGCTGTCTCATCCGGCGTGAAGAGATCCGGTGTCACGGGAATTCGATCGCCCGGACCGATCGGATCGACATTCAGTTCGCCGAGCGCGTAGAGATATCTGGCGACCAGCGGGCGAAGCGATGTATCCGGCGAGATTTCGAGGATTCGCTTGAACATCTCGATCCCGGCATCATTTCTCCCGCGTTCGAGTTCCATCACGGCAATCCACCACAGATTCTGAATCAGAATTTCCCGTTCTCCACCGACCCATGAAAAATAAGATTGCATACGGCGCAGATTGTAGCGATCGGCATCTCCCACGATCGGGGCTGATACGAGCAATCCGAACAGCGATCGATTCTCGCTGATCTGAGCGATGCTCTTTCGCGCCGAAATCGCCTTGCGGTAGTCGGCATGTCCCACTGCTGCTAGTGAAGAGTAGAGATATCCAGTCACGATCTGTGGTTGGAAATCGGAAATTTTCTGAAGTTGTTCGAACTCGACTTCGAGTTTCTGAAACGTCTGATACGCCTCCTCCGCGTCACCCATCTCCAAATGGCATAGCCCCCACAAGAATTCGGTCTGAAACCGTCGCAGAGATTGTTGACCCGGCTGGCCCGGCTCTCGCAGCTCGGGGTGAGCTTTCAGAATGCGAATCGCTTCGAGGTGAAACATTTGATTGGCCAGTTCCGTAGCCAGTTGGAAGGGATCGGGTTTTTCGTCATTCTCGAGCTTGCGGACATTTTCCAGAATCGGATCGATTTGTCGGCCCAACTCTTCGAGTATTTCGGTGTTTTCAGTCTGAGCTTGAGAACCGAAGAGTTCGGCGACCTGTTTGTCGCGCGCGAGCAATGTCTGCAACCGAATTGCAATCTCGCGAGCCATCTGGAGACGATTTTGGCTGAGATACAGATCACGCAATCGAAAGAGTGCGCCCGGGTTATCGGGATTTCCGATTCGCGATTGCTGATAGGCCAGCATTGATTGCATGTAACGTTGAGAAGGGTCGTAGGGGGTTTGGCTTGCTTGCCAGTGCGCTGGTTCAATTTTCAGGAGGTATCGATAGATTTCCCCCAGCAGCAAAAATGCCTGCGAACTTTCCGGGTTCTCGGAAAGCGCCTCGTTGGCATTGCGAATCGACAGACAAGAGATGGCTGCCAGTGTGGGGATATCCATACGAATTCGATCGAGGTCGGCCTGTTCGAGATATTGAGCGTAGTGTCGAGCGAGCGCGAGTTGTTTTGGGACCACCTCGCGACGGGACGTCAGATATCGTTCGTATGCGGTCTCTGGTTGAGGAAAATCTCCTCGTTCGAAAGACAAGGTGTCCTCTTCGTCTCGCTTCTTCCGAAAGGCTTCGTCGAGAAAGTTAAAACGGTGTTTTTTCAAGTACTCCTGGTATTCGGGTGGCTTATTCGCCTGTCGATAGAAGCTTGCCGCAGACGGTCCCAGATGAGTCAAGCTCCAATCGCTGGGGCCATCTGTTGATTGACGGCTCAACATCAGGTCGTTGTACGTTTGATAATCCGGATTTGTACCCGTCAAATGGGGAAGTGCCAGCGTCAGGTTGTATTTGTCGAAAATCGTCTGCCATATTTCGGCGTCGGATTTATCCGTTCCACGAAGTTCTCCTTCGGTTAGCCGCATCGCGGTGCGAGCTCGTTGGTGTTCTGCGATCAAGTCGTCTTCTCCCGAGCCGGTAAAAAGACCGACACGACTGTCGAAAAAGACCTTCTTGCCAGTCCAGATCAGCATGTCACCTTGACGGGCAGTGAAATTGAAGGGGCGTTCGTCGTAGGAATGGGCCAGGTCCTCTTCCAGTCCCGAAAGTGAGTTTTTCAGGATATTTTCGAATCCGAAACCGATGCGCGTCTCGTATCCCTCGAAGGCATATCCTCGAATGCCGAGGTAAGCGGTCGCGACGAACGCCAGAACCGTCAGGGCGCGGCCGCCGCGCGAAAAAAGCAGCTCGAGCTTACGAACGGAGTACTCCAGACGAAAGCTTTCGCGATACCAGTCCTGGCAGTTCAGACTCGCGATCATGCAGCACACAACCACGGCCGGACCGATCTCTCGGCCGGTCGCAAAAGCCAGTCCTGAAACCAACAGCCACATCAGAATGTGTGCGATGTTCAAACGCGTGTAGTTCAGGTAAAACGAAATCAGAGCCAGCCCGCCGATTGTCAGTGCGGCGATGAAGGGAATTCGAGGAGAGGTCCACCATCCTCCGTGCATGAGATTGAAATAATAGAGACCCTCCAAATGAACATAGGAACCGAGGAGTTCTCTCGTTGCGGGATCGGAAACCGCGTGAATGTTCCAGGCCGAAAGCAATGAGTGCCAACCGAAGGGATTGATCAGTGCGGCCAGAAAACATATTCCGACAGTCTGCCACAGGACGCCTCTGGGGAACTGCGGTGAGTCGGGATGTACCTTGCGGCGAAGAGATTCTCCGCACGCCGCGACAAGCAGGATCAACAGTCCCAGATACATCCGGGGATCCATGTTCGCCCAGAACAAAAACAGAACCGGAAGTTTCCAGTTCAGAGAAGGCTTCGTTTCGTATCTCCACACATGAATTGTTCGCAGCAGCAGCGCGACTCCGACCAGCGTGACCAGTTCGGGACGGGCGGTGAAAAACGGCGCGCACGCGACCGCACCGATCGTGGCGACGATCGCATTCCACCAGGTCGAGGTGCGAGGCCGGGAAATCGTGACGACGCACCAGAACACCAGACCGGCCAGAAGCGCCTTGAAGACCGTCAGGCCGATAGCTCCGCCGATTCCATAAACTCCCGCGAGGACGATATCGAACAGCCAGGCGTGATTCCTCCAGACGCGGCCTTCGGTGGTGTAGGCGAAGGGATCTTTTCCGTCAGGGAGAATTCCATGCGACAACAAATACTCGCCTGCTCGAACTTCGAGCAATGTCTCGGTGTGCGTGATTACCGTGGATCCGAACATGACCGCCAGCAGGACAGCGGACCAGCGCAATACGAAATCTCCCCGAATCGCCTCTTCTTCGACCAATTCGGGGGTTAACTCGAACTCTTCGGGCAGTCCTTCTGCGGCCTGTTTCGAGCCGGTTGTTTGTGTGGACGTGGCTGTGTCCGAACCTGCTTCGGAAGGGCTATCCAAATGAGAGAGTTTGTTCTGATCGGATGATTCACTCACGGAATTACTTTCGAGGATAAAACGAGATGCGCGTGATAAACAGAACCGTCCTGAGGTGAAATCTGACAGGAACACCATGTCCAGAATACGCAATTTTCACCAGAAATCGCTGAGAAAAGATCTCTCATGCTAGAACCGAACGGCTGTGCTCTCAAGGAATGGAGGGTTATTTCGATTAAAACGGTCTGGAAAGAAGGTAAATAATAGCCACAAGCGTATCGATCAGGGACTACGGACCGAAAAATACCTCGACGAATTACGATTCGTCGAGGTATTTTATGATCGCCATTTCAGGGTGCTGATGAGGAGAGAGTCAGAATTTCCTAGATACTGATCCAGGCCTTCTCGGCAGCCGACTTGAGGACCGCATCGCAGACTTTCTGGGTTTCGAGAGCGTCGCGAAACGTCGGTCCGCACGGTTTTTTGTCGACCAGAGCCTGCAGAAAGTCAGCCACTTGATGGATGAAGGTGTGTTCGTAGCCGATCTGCAGGCCGGGAACCCACCAATGCGACATGTACGGCATATCTCCGTCGGTGACGTGAACGCTTCGCCAGCCGCGGACGATCGACTCGTCGCGGTGATCGAAGTATTCCAAGCGATGCAGATCGTGCAGATCCCACCGGATCGAAGCGTGTTCCCCGTTGATTTCCAGCGTGTAGAGCGCTTTGTGTCCCCGTGCGTAACGCGTTGATTCGAACAGTCCGAGCGATCCGTTTTCGAAGTGGCACAAAAACGCGCAGGCGTCGTCGATCGTCACCTTTTGAACTTTTCCCGTTTCCTGGTGCGTTCGCTCCTTAATAAATGTCTCGGTCATCGCGTTGACGTCGGCGACTCCTCCATTCAGCCAGATCGCGGTATCGATACAGTGCGCCAAGAGGTCGCCAGTCACGCCCGATCCCGCGACGGCCGCATCGAGCCGCCATAGCGCTTCGCCGCCCTGCGGAAGATCGGCGCTGATCGTCCAATCCTGGAGAAAATTGGCCCGGTAGTGAAAGATCCGACCGAGCCGTCCTTCGCCGATCAGTTGTTTGGCGAGCGTGACTGCCGGGACGCGACGATAATTGTACCAGACGGTATTCGCGACTCCAGCTTTCTCGACCGCAGCGCACATCTCCTCTCCTTCAGCGACGTTCATCGAGAGCGGTTTTTCGCACAGAATCATTTTCCCCGCCTTGGCGGCGGCGATCGCAATCTCTTTATGCAGATTGTTCGGAGTGCAGATATCGACCGCATCGATGTCGTCCCGGGCGATCAGTTTTCGCCAGTCGGTCTCGTACGATTCGTATCCCCAGTTTTCGGCGAACGCCTTGATCTTCGCTTCGTTGCGGGCGCAACAGGCTTTGAGGACGGGTTTGATTTCGCAATCAAAAAATTGCGGAGCTTGACGGTACGCGTTGGAGTGAGTGCGGCCCATGAAGCCGTAGCCGATCAATCCGATGTTGAGAGGTGATGACATGGTGCAAATCCTTATTATCTTTTTGAGATTTCATTGAACTGTCCTAAACGAATCAACTCCAGCCGTGGGCGTCACGGACCTGCAACATCACGTCCAGAATCGTATTCCACGTTCCCGGGGTTTCGAGCATTTCGTTGGGGAACATGCAGCCGTCCCAGCAGATGTGCTGGATGCCGCGATCGGCCGCTCCTTCCAGCCAGTAGCCGGCGCATTTGACGATGTCGAGTTTGCCGTTCGGATCGTCGGCGGGGCAGTGCTTGCCGGTCTTGTCGTGCGATCCGCTGCCGTGGACCGTGCCGTCGTTCTGGGCGATGTGGAAGTCGATGGTCCACGGTCGCAGCGCATCAGTCATGGTTTTGTAAGCAGCCCAGAACTCGTCTTCTGAATAACCTTCTTTCAAGAGTGCGTGTTCTGGCGCGTTGTATCCCAGCAGATACAGATAGGTATGCGCCATGTCAGCCTGGAAACCGACGGTCCCGGGCATGTTGACTTCTTCGAGCAGATTGAGCATGTCCTTCCAGGAATGCATCCCGGCCCAGCAAATCTCTCCTTCCGCCGCCAGCCGCTCGCCATTGTCAGCGGCCACTTTTGCTGCCAGCTTGAACGTCTCGGCGATTCGTTTGGTCTTGGCTTCGGCGTTTTCTCGCCATTTCGCGATCCCAAACTCCGCCGAATCGATCCGGATCACACCGTATTTTCGGACACCGTGCTCGTTGAAGACTTTCGCAATCCGGCACGCCTTCTCGACGGCAGTGATGAATTTTTTTTGAGCCTCGTCGTCCCCCATCGCCGAATCACCGACCGTTCCCGGCCAGACCGGAGCGACTAGTGAGCCGACGGTCAGATTGTGTGACGCGATCAGATCGGCAATCCGTTTGAGTTCGTCGTCGGAGGCATCAGGGTCGGTGTGCGGGAGAAACAGAAAGTAGTCGATCCCGTCGAACTTTTGTCCGTTGACCTCGGCGTTAGCCGTCAGTTCGAGCATCCGTTCGAGACTGATCGGCGGATGATCGGTCCCTTCTTCCTTGCCGACGAGTCCGGGCCACATGGCGTTGTGGAGTTTGGGTTTCGCGTGGGTCATGCTTGGTCCTTTATTCTTGTCAATCGAGTGGTTTTGTGTGAAATCTGAATTTCGAAAAGACCCGGATCTGTGTTTTCACTTCCTCCAAGCCCCATTCGCCGGTGCCTTTGGCTGTGCATCCGGCCCAAAGTACCGCAGACCAACCAGCGGTTCGGTTCCCGTGTTTTCGAACGTCACGCCTTCATTCGCCTTCTTACATGTGACGAAGACTTCGTCTTCGGTCATGTCTCCGAAGCGGATCATCACCGGGGATTGCAGCGTCATGTTTTCGATCTTGCCGCTCCCCTGGACGGTGATCCAGCCGTAGGCTCCGCCATCTTTGATGGTACATTTCGCACCGGGTTGAACGGTCAGTTCCTTGGCAGAAAAGAGCTGCTGGCCGTCGACTTTTCCATAGACGATCCATTTGTCGATCCAGCCGTCCCCTTCTTCCGACGTCACCGGTTCGAGGTAGTTCGAGTCTTTGTAGCTCGGATCGACGTTCTTCTCCCAGTCGAGCGCGTCGACCAGATATTGGTTATCGTTGTGGAATTCTTCGGGGAAGTCCTTGGTCAGCAGCGATCGCGGGACCATCCGGCCTTCGACGAGCGACTGATACATCCCGAACACGTCGCTCCCCCATTGCGGTTCGTACGTGACGAGCGAACCGGGAGCATGCAGCACGCACGGCGGGATGAGCCAGCCGGTCCCCGGCTTGAGTCGATAAGCCTTCGAGAGGTCGAGGATTCCGTTGTCTCCTTCGTTCCATCGATCGAGGCAATCGACGACGTCTTGTTTGGTGACGCCCGGTTCGAGCCCCATGAAGGTGTACGGGAAATTGTTTCCGATCTGGTTCATCTGGGGCGGGAAGTAATAGCTCTCGGGCTTGCCTTCCTGTCCGACCTTGGCCGCCTGTTCGGCGTTCTGGTGCATGTGGTGCGGGATCGGTCCCATGTTGTCGAAAAATTTCGAGTAAACCGGCCAGCGCTGGTATTTGTTCCAGATCTGATCGCCGATGATTTCGGCTTTTAGTTCACTGACGACATCGCGGAGCAGAAACCGCTGACCGTTGTGAACGCAGTACGAGAGCCCTTCGTCCTCGTTGCGGTTTTCGTTGGCGGCTTCGGTGGTCGATCCAAACCAGCGTTCGTCGATTCCTCCGCGATCCATTCCCAGGGCATAGTAATCATTGGGATGCAGCTTGAGGCGCCGTCCGGGTTGCAGAAACGAGCGGGGAACCCAGGTGGGAGCGAGACGCAAAATCCCATTGCCGACGGCGAGCGCGTCGGCGGCGAGTGATGCAACGTTAGCCATCGTGTCCGAACTTTCTGTGAGTCGAGTGTCAGTGAAACCGAAGAGGGCGATTGATTGAATTGCACCCCGGTGTCGAAAAAATCAATTTCGGCATTGTGACGGCTCAGATCCGGTTTGAAAAGTATTCGGTTTGGACATCCCGCGTTTTTTGAGAAGTGACCGAAATCTTCGGTGCGATCCCTCTCATGGAAATTCAAGTGTCCAAACCAGCGGGAATCCCGTTTGCGATCTGTTTCCGGTGAGAGAAGCGGGGTTTGCATCCAATTCCCGTGTCATCTCTGGTCGCGATCTCACAGCCTCCCTTTACGATAAGACCTGATTGATCGGGAATGCTACAATGAATCAGCCCATTCGGAACTCGAATCCGATTCGAGAACCCGATTGAACTTTAACGATCGCATTGAAAACGAAAGCCGATGATGATTCTCAAACAATACTATCTGGGATGTCTGGCTCATGCGTCCTACCTGATCGCCGACGAGCGCACGAAAACCGCTGTCATCATCGATCCTCAGCGGGACATCGAGCAGTACATCCACGACACTGACCAAAACGGGTGGACGATCAAGCATGTCTTTCTAACGCACTTTCACGCCGACTTCCTGGCGGGGCATATCGAACTGCGCGGCCGAACCGGGGCCAATAGTTCCTCGGAGCGAAAGCCCGAGGCGCAATACGAATTCACTCCGCTCAAAGAAGGTGATGTGGTCGAATTCGGCGATTTCCGCCAGCCTTTTGCAGAAACCCGGCTTCGAAAATGTGATGGACCTCGCTGGCTGCGACTGCGTCATCCCAATGAAAAAATTCCCAAACAAACAATAAGAACCTAATCGTTCTGCTCAATTCAGGAGGTCTCAAGAGATGTTCACCGAAACACTGCAATCGATTTCAGCGACCGAACTTTCCAGGAAGCAGCAAGCGGGAGAATCCATCGACTTGATCGATGTGCGAACACCCGTAGAGTTTCGAGAAATTCACGTTAATTTTGCCCGCAACGAACCGCTCGACCGGCTCGATCCTGTCAAGCTGATGGACCAGCGCGGCCTGTCCGAGGAACCGCTCTACGTCATGTGCCGCACCGGCAATCGGGCGAAACAGGCGATTGAAAAGTTCCAGGCGGCAGGATTCGAGAACGTCGTCAACCTCGAGGGAGGCATGGTTCAATGGGAGGCGGACGGACTCTCGGTCGTTCGCGGAAAGAAATCGATCTCACTCGAACGACAAGTCCGGATCGCCGCCGGAACGCTGGTGTTCCTCGGTGCGATGCTGGGGTACTTCGTGAACCCGGCGTGGATCTTTCTCAGTGCCTTCGTGGGTGTGGGGCTGGTCTTCGCGGGAGTCACCGACACGTGTGGAATGGGAATGCTGCTGGCCAAGATGCCCTGGAATCAAGTCGGTAAGTCTCCAGAATGTGACATTCATTCGTAACAGGCGTTGTTCTATGTCGAGACGGATTCGAAATCCCCTCATCCGAAGAAAATCTCATCATGCTCTCCTCTTCATCATTCAGACTGCCCGCAGAAACTCCGCGACTGAAACATCAGATCGTGATCGTGGGAGGAGGTTCCGGAGGGATCACCGTCGCTGCTCGCTTGCTTCGTTCGGCGGGGGGAAAAAAGCTCGATGTCGCGATCGTTGAGCCTTCGACTCGTCACTATTATCAACCTGCCTGGACGCTCGTCGGAGCGGGTACGTTTCGACTGGAGGATACGGTCAAGCCCGAAGCCGATGTGATACCTCCCGGAGCGAGCTGGATTCAGGAACGGGTGGCCGAGTTTCATCCCGCGGAGAATCTGCTCGTCATGTCGAGTGGACTGGAAGTCGCGTACGAATATCTCGTCGTCGCGGCGGGGATTCAGATCAACTGGAACGGCGTTCCCGGTCTGGCCGAGTGCATTGGGAAGGACGGTGTGTGCAGTAATTACAGTTTCGACACGGTCACCAGCACGTGGGAAACGCTCCGCAAATTCCAGGGGGGAACGGCGATCTTCACGCAACCGGCCGGTGCGATCAAATGCGGAGGCGCTCCGCAAAAAATCTGCTATCTGGCCGAAGATTTCATCCGCAAACGAGGCTTGCGCGACAAATCCCGAATCATTTATGCATCTCCTGGAACAGCCATCTTCTCGGTCGAAAAGTATCGAAAGGTGCTCGAAGAGGTCGTCGAGAGGAAGGGGATCGAAACAATGTTCCGTCACAACCTGATCGGGATTCGCGAAGCGACGAAAGAAGCCGTGTTCGAGAACCTCGACACGAAAGAGATCGTGCCGATCAAGTATGACATGTTGCACGTGACGCCGCCGCAGTCGGCGCCCGATTTCATCTCACAGAGTCCGCTCGCCGACGAGCACGGCTGGGTGGAAGTCGATCAGTACAACTTGCAGCACAAACGATTTCCCAACGTCTTCTCGTTGGGCGATTGCAGCAGTTTGCCGACTTCGAAGACAGGTGCTGCGATTCGCAAACAAGCGCCGGTGCTGGTCAAGAACCTGCTTGCACACAAAGCAGGAAAACCGCTGGAAGCAAGATACAATGGTTACACGTCGTGTCCCGTCGTAACGGGCTACGGCAAGATGGTGCTGGCGGAATTCGACTACAACCACGAGCCGGTGGAATCTTTTCCGTTCAATCAGGCGAAAGAACGCTGGACGATGTGGATCCTCAAAAAATACATCCTGCCGCCGCTGTACTGGTCGGGAATGCTGAAGGGCTTGGTGTGACTGTTGAACGTGGAACTCCAGGAGCGGTAATCCAGCAAGTCATTTGAGCCACGAATGACTCACGAAAAGTTGAACTACCGCCCCGCTGGAATTTTCCATTTATTTGCGATGACAGTTCCAACGCGACGCTGCGATTTCGACCATCCGGGCTGCCATCGCACGAGCAATGCGGTGGCTGACACCGACATTCTGTCTTCAGCATACGACCAGCCAAATCTTCTCGCCCGGGGCGCACGAAAAACGCCCGGCGGGGATTGCTCCTCGCCGGGCGTCGTATGCAAAGGTTGGATTGATTGTGTGGATGAATCGGTCAGGTCGTTTCTTATCATATCCTTAGAAAGGAGGTGATCCAGCCGCAGGTTCCCCTACGGCTACCTTGTTACGACTTAGTCCCAATCACAGAGTTCATCTTAGGCGCCTGCCTCCCGAAGGTTGGCTCAGCGACTTTGG
>DATKCB010000108.1:0-9094 GCA_035513495.1 Planctomycetaceae bacterium
CACGCGTCCTCCCCGCGCCGACGAAATCGAACTCTTTTCCGAATTGTTACGGGACCAATACGAAGATCGCATCGTCGAAGTTCCGCTCGACGAGATCAATTACTACTACCCGCAAACGTCGCTGGTTTCGTGGTCCAACCATCTCGATCCTGAGACGAGTGAAGTGATGATCTCGCAGGAAGCCGAAGTCCGCCGGGGAGATCCTCCGACGGTGCGACTGAAATCCGAGTGGCGCGAGCGGATGGAAGACATGTTGTGGGCGCTCTTGAACACGCCCGAGTTTATCGTTGTCCCCTGAAACCGCTCAAATAGAACTCGCGTTTCGCTTTATCAGGAATGTGACATCATGAACGTCAGACTCAAAAAACGGATCGGTTATTCGACGTTTACGATCGTCGCCGCCATGCTGACGACAGGCATGATCGCCCAGATACAAGAGTGGAAAAGCGGGATCGTCTGGCCGGAACCGGAAATCGTCACTCCGGCACCGGCCGAGAATCCGTTCGCTCCTCCATCGGATGCGATCGTGCTGTTCGATGGAACCGACATGTCGGCCTGGAAAGGGGGCGAGCGGTGGGAAGTGAAGGACGGCTACGCCGTCGCCAAGGGCTCCGGAGTTGTCAGTAATCAGGAGTTTGGCGACATCCAGCTTCACCTCGAATGGGCCTCCCCCGAAAAAGTGGCGGGGGAAGGTCAGGGACGAGGGAATAGCGGCGTTTATCTGATGGGGCTTTACGAAGTTCAGATTCTCGACAGTTACGAGAACACGACCTACTACGACGGACAGGCCGGTTCGATTTACAAACAGACTCCCCCGCTCGTCAATGCCTGCCGCAAACCGGGCGAGTGGCAAACGTACGACATCCTGTGGGAACGACCGCACTTCGCCGAGGACGGTTCCGTCGTCAAACCGGCGTACCTGACGGTTCTGCACAACGGGATCGTCGTTCAAAACCACTTCGAGTTGCAGGGAGGCACGTTCTGGCATCAGCCGCCGGCGTACACGCCGCACACGGAGAAAGGTCCGATCCATCTGCAGTTTCACGGCAATCCGGTCAAGTTTCGCAACATCTGGGTGCGGGAACTGAAACCGATGACGGGACAAAAACCGGAGGCCACCACTTCCGAAAAAACGAAATCCTGATCGATCCGATATTTATTGAACAGCATCCTTGCACGAGACGAAAACATGTTCGAATCCCGCCGCGATTTTCTGAAAACCTCCGCGATAGCCGGCCTTGCCGGTTCGGCGATCTCGTCTCAATTGCTGTCTGCCGCAACCGGAGAGAAATCCTTCCCGGTCGGAAAGGCCGAGCACTGCATCATGATCTGGCTGGGAGGGGGATCCTGTCAAATCGATACCTGGGATCCCAAACTCAAGGGAGACGCCAAGGAGCGCAAACCGGGTTCCTACTACGATCCGATCCCGACGGCGATTTCGGGAGTCCAGGTCTGCGAACACCTTCCCAGATGCGCAGCGATCCTGGATCGATTCGTTCCGGTCCGCAGCGTGCATCACGAGGTGATCGACGAACACGCCATCGCCACCAATCGAATGCATACCGGACGTCCCACCAGCGGAACCGTCGTCTATCCTTCGATCGGTTCGATCGTAGCAGATCAGCGCGGTGCAGCCGGTGAGGGCGTCCCGGCATACGTGCTGATCGGTTATCCCAACATCACGCGCGGTCCAGGTTTTCTCGGAACAAAAGCGGGGTACGTCTATCTGCTGGACACCAGTTCGGGTCCCAACGGTTTGTCGAAACCGGCTGATCTCTCACAGGCGCGCCGCGACCGCCGCGAAAAGCTGCTGGCCCGAATGCGTGCCGGATACCTCAATCAGTTGCCTCGCGATCAGTTCGTCAAAGATTACGACGAAACGCTCGCTCAGGCGCTCGACCTGTCGGGTCCGAACTTCATGAAGGTCTTCAATCTCGAGAGCGAACCAGTCGATTTGCGGAACAGTTACGGAGGAGAGTTCGGACAGCGTTGCCTGCTGTCCCGGCGGTTGATCGAGTCGGGTGTCCGGTTCATCGAAGTTTCGCACAACCTGAACTTCGTCAACGGAACGGGTTGGGACACGCACAACGAAGGTCAGCTCAACCAGCATTTGTTGATCGCAGAACTGGACTCGGCCCTGTCGACGCTCGTGACCGATCTCGAACGGAAAAAACTGCTCGACAAAACGCTGATCGTGGTTGCGTCCGAGTTCGGACGTCCTCCGCAGTTCGATGCGGGAGGCGGACGCGGTCATCAGTCGAAAGCGTTCACCGTCATTCTGGCCGGAGGGGGTCTTAAGACCGGGCAGGTGGTCGGAGAAACCGACGAACTCGGAGCATCAGTCGTCAGTCGTCCGGTCTCCGTTCCCGATCTGCACGCGACGATCCATTGCGCGCTGGGCATCGATCCGTCGCTCGAACTGACCGCCGACGGAGACCGCCCGGTGCCGATCACCGATCAGGGACAGCCGGTCCGCGAACTGTTCTCCTGATCGAAGCGAATCATCATCTTCACGGAATCGTATTGACGATGTTTGTACGTTGAGATAGGATCAGCAGTTGAGTCTGGTCGGCAGAACTCTTTGTCGGCCACCATTTCATTTCTCACTGATATTCCCCGGTCCTGTGTGCGAACTCGGGACCGCGATACCAACAACGATCTGATTCAGTTTCTGTCGAGCCGACCCGCGAGATCGGAATGATCATCACCCCTTTCCAAGAGGGTTTGCGGGCGGATTGTCCGGCAAAACTGAACCTGTTTCTGGAAATACTCGGAAAACGTCCGGATGGATTCCACGAAGTGGAAACGGTCATGGTGACCGTCGGGTTGTATGACACGTTGGTTTTCAAGGAGGAACAATCAGGGCAAGTTCGGCTGCAGTGTTTTGACGCAGCTCAACGCTCTCCCGCTGATCAGTCGAGCCAACCGGAAGACCTGCTTCCTGTCGATGCGCGCAATCTGGTCGTGAGAGCGGCAAATCTGCTGAAAGACCGAACGGGAATCGCTTGCGGAGTTTCCATTGAACTTCACAAACGAATTCCCGCGGCTGCGGGATTGGCCGGAGGTTCGAGTGATGCGGCGGCCACGTTGGCGTCGCTCAATCGGCTGTGGGATCTGAAATTATCCCGACCCGATCTGCAGATGATCGCGGCAGAACTTGGCAGTGACATTCCATTTTTTCTGGCGGAAAGTCCCTTGGCGCTTTGTCGGGGACGCGGTGAATTGATTACTCCGCTCGAACCTGCGTTCCGATCGTGGACCGTGATCGTTCGCCCATCGATCGGACTTTCAACTGCGGAAGTGTTTCGACATTGCATACCGGCGACCCAGCCCGTGTCTGCTGAGAAGCTGCTCGAAGGATTAAAAAACGGTAATAGAGAAATCGTGGCACAGAATCTGCATAACTCCCTTCAAGAACCCGCTGCACGATTGTGTCCGCTGCTCACGCGGCTGGCACACTCGTTCGAATTCGTGACCCCTGCGGCTCATCAAATGAGCGGGAGCGGCACGGCGTGGTTCGGTCTCTGCCGGAACCGATTACAGGCCCGGCAAGCCGCGGGGAGGCTGAACGCCTTGGGAGTGGGGCGTGTCTATGTTGCACGGACGTGTCCCGATCCAATTTGACGAGTCCTGCCCGTGAGGAGAAATGGGCCATGAAGATCACTGAAGTTCGCATCAAGTTGATGGCCGACCCGAGCGATCGGTTGCAAGCGTTCTGTTCGATTACCTTCGATTACTCCTTCGTGATCCGGGATTTGAAGATCATCCAGGGAACCAAGGGGTCGTTCGTTGCGATGCCGTCGCGGAAGCTGACGGACCGCTGTCCCGAGTGTCACTCGAAAAATCATCTGCGGGCGGCGTATTGCTCCGAGTGCGGTGCGTCCCTCGATCCCGAGCGCGGGATCCGCGACACCGACGGCCGCGCCAAACTGTTTGCCGACATCGCGCATCCGATCAATTCCGAGTGCCGCGAGATGATTCAGGAATGCGTCTTGCGGGCGTTCGAGGAAGAAATCATCAACTCCCAGAAACCCGGATACGTTTGCACGTACGATGACTACGGCGAAGAGAATTACGCGGCCTTGCGCGAACCCCCCGACATCCTCCCCATGAGACGGGCGCAGAAAGATCGAGACGAGTCTGTAAAACGCTTCGACGAAGCGGCATCGGAATCGCCGGCTCCTCACGAGAAGAACTCTTCCCGGTCTCGCGAGTCGCTCGGTGGAGAGTCGTTCGGTGCGGGTGTGATGTGATCCGGCGCTTGACGTCCCGGGCGAACTCCCGCACGATGTGAGATCGGATGATTTCATCGAACGAGGTCTCGTCGGCACGCGACGAGATCGCTCCGCTCTCACATCAATTGCTTTCGACCCCATGCGCGTACTGAGTTACAACATTCACAAGGGAATCGGGGGACGCGATCGGCGCTATCAGTTCCGGAGAATTCTGGACGTGATCGAGCACGAAAACCCCGATCTGATCTGCCTCCAGGAAGTCGACCGGGACACCCGCCGCTCGCGTCACGACGATCAGCCGCATCTGCTCCTGGAACATTTCCAGTTTCCGCATTTGATGTATCGCATCAACGTCCCTCTGAAGCACGGAGGGTATGGAAATCTGCTCCTCTCTCGCTGGCCGTTTAAGTCGCGGCACGAAGTTTCGCTCCGCTGGGGTACCAAAAAACCTCGCTCCGCTCAAATCGCCATCGTGGAGACGCTCGAAGGACCTCTGCGGCTGGTCAATTGTCATCTCGGTCTCACCGAAACCGAACGGCAGTGGCAAGTCCGGCATCTGTTGGAGCACAATCTGTTTCGCGAAAGTGACGGCCTGCCGACGCTGATCGTCGGAGACACCAACGACTGGCGAAACACGCTCATCCAGGGGCCGCTTCAGGAGTTCGGGATGAAACAGATCACGGGGCCTCCCTCGAAGTTTCGATCGTTCCCGGCTTACATGGCGGTCGGTGCGCTGGACAAGGCCTTCTGCTGCCCGCAGCTTCACGTTCACGAAGCGCGAATCGTGCGAACGTCGCTCACGCGGGATGCCTCCGACCACCTGCCGCTCGTGATCGACTTTCATCTCAATGAAGAGTCGGCGAACAATTCGCCTGACATCTTCCTCCCCCGAAAGCCATGACGCAATGCTGCAAGAACGACAATGCACGCTGTTCGGCTCGCAGCGGAACTATGCGTGCTCCGAGACGCCCGGGCCGCCGATCTTGTTTCTGCACGGAGTGACCCGGCGCTGGCAATGCTTTCAGCCGATCCTGCCGGCATTCGTTCATTCATGGAGAACCTTCGCACTCGACTTTCGAGGACACGGCCTCTCCGGCCGCGCAGACTCGGGTTATCGGGTGATCGATTACGTCCCCGACGCCGTCGAATTCATCCGCACGACGATTGCAGAACCGACGATCGTTTACGGTCATTCCCTCGGATCGATGGTCGCCGCGGCGGTCGCATCCGAGATTCCCGAACTCGTGACCGCCGTGATTCTGGAAGACCCTCCCTTTGACACAATGGGAAACCGAATTCGGCAGACCGCGCTGCTCGCGTATTTTTCCGAATTGAGACGATGGGCTTCGTGCGGAAGATCGATCCCGGAAGTCGCTGCCGAACTGGCCGAGATCCGCATGCAGACTCCAGGCGAACCAGACTCCGTCCGACTGGGAGATGTTCGCGATGCCGCGTGGTTTCGCTTCGCGGCGAAGTCGCTGTTGAACCTCGATCCCGCAGCTCTCGAACCGATCGCCCAGACCCGCTGGCTGGAAGACTTCGACTGGCGTGCGGTCCTGTCCCGCATTGCCTGCCCCGCGCTTCTGCTCGAGGCCGAAATGTCCGCTGGAGGAATGCTGACGCCAGACGCCGCACAGGAAGCCGAGCGGCTGATCCCCGATTGCACGCGAGTCAAATTCGATTGCCATCACCTGATCCACTGGTACGGCACGCGCGAGCTGACGAATGCGGTGCTGCATTTCCTGGGGTGAGTGAGATCGCGAGAATACCCTTTGAAGCCCTACGGCGCAAGCCGTTGGGGGGACGTCGCGCGAGTTCCAATCACATCAAACGCTACGACCGCCAACCCGGGCCGACTGCTTGAAGGGTGTTCGAAGCTCCCACCGCGTTCCCCCCATTGCTTGCGCAATCGGGCTTCAATTTACTTTCCGCCACAGCCCGCGATAAATCGTCTCCCCTTCCCGGCGTTTCTTGCGTTCGAAACTCGTCTGGTAGTCGAGATCGTGCTCGGGGTCCCTCTCTGCGGAAGGGCTGAGTGTCTCAAATCGCGGGTGGTGTTCCATCAGGGCCGAGATGACGTCGAAGTAGTCTTTCACATCCGTCCAGGAGTGCAGGAGGCCGCCGGGTTTCAGCACCTCGGCAACCTGATCGGCAAACTCATCGTTGAACAATCTTCTCCGCTTATGCTTTCGTTTCCACCAGGGATCGGGGAAATAGACGTGCGCAGCCGAGACGCTTCCCGGAACGATCAATCCCTCCAGGATTTCCCGGGCATTGCCTGCGATAATCCGGGCGTTCGGAATCTGGCGTTTCCACAATTTCTCGGCGGACCGGCGGGCTTCCTTGAACTCCAGTTCGATGCCCAGATAGTTGATGCCGGGATTCCGTTCGCTCGCTTTCCAGGTGAACAGGCCGCGTCCGCAGCCGATATCGAGTTCGACGGGCTGATCGTTTCCAAAGAATTCCCGCCAGTCGATCCGAACCGGTCCCATCTCGTGACTTCGGCGAAGCCAGGGGAACAGTTCGTTTCGGGGCGGAGGCCGCATTCTGAAAGCAGAGCTGTCTGGAGTGGCAATCATTCGAATCGAATGGAGTCGGGGATTATTTAATGACGGTGGAGCGGTTGATCGGAACTCCGATCATCCGACCGCTGTAGACCAGTTTTCGTGCGACGTACCCTTGGAATTCAAATTCCGCGAGCCGGCGCGGCCGAACTTTGAGAACGTGCGCCATGATCAACAACCGCGAACCGGGAAGCACGGGAGATCGAAACCGGACATCATCCATGCCCCCGAATCCGAGAAAGTCTCCGCCTCCGAGAATATCGTATTTCCGGGCGTAAAAACCCGCCAGTTGTGCTGCGCATTCGCATAGCACGACCCCCGGCATCAGCGGGAATCCCGGCATGTGGCCGGTACACCAGAATTCGTTATCGGTGACGTCCTTGTATCCCACGAGCGAGTGAGTCTCGCGATCGACCATGAAGATTCCGGAGAGCTGTTCCATCGCGTGCCGCTGAGGATTGATCTTGCGGATCTCATCCAGGTTGAAAATCGGTTCGATGTTCTCAAACTTTGCCGGATCGTAAAACGGATCTTGCGCCATCAATTTACTCCTGCCGCAACGAGTACTTCCGAACAAACGGGAGCAGTCACGCGCGGGGTCAGATTCTGGGAATGACCCAGACTGCAATCCGGTGTACCACGCTTGCAGCAATAAAGGTCGTTCAATTTCAGGTCAGGGAAGGGTGGGAATTCTCGCCTGGATTGCACACTGGGAAACCTCTGGAAAGTGACGCTCGATTTCAGCGTTCACAACTGGGTTATAATCGAATTGCTTCAGTTTTCGAAGGCCGAATCAGGAGGTTCGCGCGGCCTGTCGGAATTCTTTTTCCGAGAGCGGCCTCTCCCCGTCTCGAGGATCTCTGAATACTTGGAAATAATCGCTGTTTTCGACTCGAGTGGATGTCCAGGGAAGCTGGGAAAACCGGATTGACGTTCAGAGAACTGAGTGTATTTCGAACAACCAAACGGCAAGAAAGTACAATCAGCGATGCCGAAAACCTTGTCAATTTGACAGTGATCTAACTGTCCCAGAGACTGCTTTTAAGTTGTAACCTGATGATATCAAATAGTATACGGTGAAAAAAGATCGCCATTCAAGGGATTGGCACGGCTTCTGCGTATTATTCAAGACAGGAAGGATGTGTTTCACTCCTCCCCTTACTCCCACAGGAGACAATCCCATGGTTGTCAATACAATGCCTGGAACTCGAAAAACCGCTCGGAGACTGCTCGCAGCAGATGGCTATCTCGATCTGAGAATGCCCCTGCAGGCTCTGAAAGAGTTGGATAAAATTGAAGACCCCGGAACCTTCGAAGCCTCGGTCTATTTTCTCAGAGGAATGGCCCTCAAGCAGATGGGTGATTTCGATCACGCGATTCCCTGGCTTGAAGAAGCCGCTCGCCTGATTCCGGCTCCGCTCAGCCGCTTCGCCTGGAAATCGCTCGAGGAGTGTTACAAAGCGCAGGGTAACGAGACGATGGCATCGATGATGCGTATCGTGGCCGATCTCGATCAGGACGGCCCGAACGCGTTCTCGTTCGACGAACTCCGCCGGTCGATCGAAGAACTTCCCAACTCGCGTCCACTCTTGCCAGATCAAAGCAAAGAAAGCGAATGATCTGCGAGTGTTGGCGCTGCTTGCCACGGGAAAAGTGCCGCTGTTGAGTGTCGTTCGCTCATTTCAATTGCTTGCCGACGAACTCCCAAGCGGAATCTTCGTTGAATCTCTGCCCTCACTGAACACCCCGGCGAGGAATGGCCCGTCTCGAACTGAATTCAGAGCGATCCGATCGGTTTGCCACCCGCTTGATGTACTCGCTCAGCAGCGAGCAACTCCGTCTGCAAAGGACGCGAGTCTGAGATCTTCTGGTTGAAAGTCTCTTCCTGCGGAGTAATCGAAGCAGACTGCGCGCTGGCTCGTGAAGTGGCGGCAAAAATCGGAGATTCTTCGGCCGTCCTGAAAAGTTTACGAAAATCAAAATCCGGACTTGACACAATTAGTTTATATGTAAATAATCTTCATGTCGATAATAAATCTGGTGAATCAATGAAACCCGACACCCTTCAACACGAACTCAAGAAAAAGCAGCCGTTCGAAATCCCCGAACAGGAAGCGATTCTGAACATCGTCCGCACCAGCGACCAGTTTCAGAACCGCTTCGGCCGGCTGTTCCGCGAGCACGGTCTGACCTCGTCACAGTACAACATCTTGCGGATTCTGCGCGGCGAGGGAAAGCCTCTGCCGATTCTGGAAGTGGCCGGCCGAATGATCCAGGTCGTCCCCGCAATCACGG
>DATKCB010000109.1:0-5573 GCA_035513495.1 Planctomycetaceae bacterium
GGAACGGAACCGAAATTCGCCGCTCCGGGAGTCAGCACAACGTCGGTTCGGATGTAGGCGGTAATCGGAATGCGGACTTCGGCGTACTGGGGGGCGTCGAACGTGATGACGACGTTGGAGTCTTTGCGGCGCGTGAATCGCTCGGTGTCCATCTTGATCTCGATGTAAGCCTTTTCGCGCGAAGCCAGACTTTTCGTGGAAGGAGTTGCCGCCGAGCAGCCGCAGGTGGTGTGAACGTCGGAGATGTGAACGTCTTCCTTGTAGATATTTTCGAGGTTGAGGCGAAATCGCGTATCGGCTCCCCGCGCCACAACTCCAAAATCGACCGTCTGCTTTTCGAACATTTTGGCTGCCCAACTCAATTCCTGGGCAGAACTCAGCGAGGGGATCAGAATTCCGAGCAGTGTCGTTAAGCCAACGAGCCGACGTGATAAAAGCATGTCTCCATAACCTTTCCAAGAAAACCTCGATTGGAAGACCATCCCTGAAACGATCCGGCAGACGTGAAAAAACGACGGATGCACAATTGGATCGCTCTCCCCATTCTACCCGGTTTAGCTGATTGATTCCACCGGAATCGGCACGGTTCTTCCACCGCCCCTCGATCTTGAGATCGAAGTTTTGTACCTATCGGGTCGGAGATTCACGAACCTGTTCTGAACCTCAGACCACGTGGGGAATTGAATTCGGCTTGTTCGCGAATCGAAACTGCGAATCGTACCGATGAGGCAAACTCTCGGGTTGAGCGGGCCGCGAGGGGGGAAGAGTTTCTCTCCGCATTCCGTTTGAACTCTTAGTTGGTCTGATAGGAGACCCATTTCTGCACCGCCGCGCAGAACTGCTCCCCACGATCCTCGAAATCCCGGAACCAGTCGTAACTGGCGCAGCCGGGACTGAGCAACACGATCTCCCCCGGAGCCGACTGATCGACGGCCCATTGAAACGCCTCCGCAAAATCGTGAGCGACGTGGAAATTGGTGCGTCCGCCGCTCGCGGCGATCTGTTCTTCGAGTATTTCCGAGGTCTGCCCCATCAGCGCGACCGCCTTCGTGCGGGTTGCGATGGCCTGGGCCATCGCACTCAGATCCACCTGTTTATCGTAACCTCCCGCGAGCAGAACGATCGGTTGACGAAACGACTCGAGCGCCGCGATCGTCGATTCGGGAGTGGTCGAGATGGAATCGTTGTAGAATTTTCGGCCGGCGAATTCGCCGACAAATTCCAGTCGATGCGGTAACGGGTGAAACCTGCCGAGCGCATCGGCGAGACAATTCAAATCGACCCCGGCCGCCCAGGCCGCGGCGCAACTGGCCAGAATATTGCAGATGTTATGCTTGCCCGGTAACAACTCGGGATCGGGGAGGCTGACGCGGATTTCTTCGCCTTTCGTCGAGCGATGGAGCACTTCGTGCGTTTCGCGGCAGTGAAAGAAGCCCGAACCTCCGGAGTCGTTGAGCCTGAACCAGACCGGTTGGGAATGCACGGGCCAATGCGAAAGATGAGCATCGTCGGCGTTGAGGACCGCATGGCCGTCGGCGCATTGCCAGCGGAGAATCGTCTGCTTCGAGTTCCGATAATCTTCGAGCGAACCGTGCCAGTCGAGATGATTCGGAGTGAAGTTCGTGATGACGGCAATCTGCGGACTGCAGAACATCCGATCGAGCGACGCCAACTGGAAACTGCTCAGTTCGAGCACCACCCAATGGTCGCTCGCGATTTCGTCGAGCGAATTGAGCAGGCTGCCGCCGATGTTTCCTCCGAGGTGCGAGGGAAACCCTGCGTGAGCGAGCAAATGATGAATCAATGCGGCGGTGGTGGATTTTCCATTGCTGCCGGTGACACCGATCACCTTCGCAGGATTGAATTGCAGGAACAGCGCGATCTCGCTGGTGAGAGGAACGCCCGCCTGTTCGGCGATTGTGAGCCAGCGGTTTTCCCGGGGAACGGCGGGGTTGACCACGATCAGGTCCGCCTCGACGAAGTCCTGTTCCTGGTGGCCTCCCAGATGAAACGCCCGGACGGGGACATCTGCAATTTCCGCCAGTGAATCGCTCAGCTCGCACTCGGACTTCAGATCGGTGACCGTGACCTGCGCACCCTGACGGGCCAGAAATCTAGTGACGCCGATCCCGCCGCCGAAACGCCCCAGCCCCATCACGGTAATTCGTTTTCCGGACAGTTCGGACGGGGACATCATCGGCGAGTGCTTTCTTCGATCAACGGGAACTGACACATGGTAGTGTGACTGTTTGGGGGGAACTCGACAAGTGAAAGATTTTCTGTTCGCAATCGACGTTTGCAAAGATGGAAATTGCTTCGGAGTTGCTCCGGGTGTAGTGTAGCAGTTCCCGAAGCAGGGGGGATCGGTGACTTGTTTGCCTGCGTCTCCTGCACGAGTTGATCCTCCGCAACAAATTGCCCTCCGACAAGCCTTCCGCCGAAAGTAATGACGATGACAACCCTCGCACTGCTCGCTGCCGATGAACCTGCGATCGCCGCCAACCATTGGCTCGGTCTGCACGTGATCGACTGGGTGGTTCTGGCAGTCTACTTCGTGGTGGTACTGGGGATCGGAGCGTGGTCCTATCTGAAAGTCAGTGACGAAGCCGACTATTTCATGGGGGGGCGGCGATTCGGAAAAATCTTCATGATGTTCTTCGCGTTCGGATCGGGGACGAGCAGCGAACAAGCCGTCAGCGTGGCAGCCGGCTCCTTTCGAAACGGACTGGCGGGGATCTGGTATCAGTTTCTGTGGCTGTTCGCGACACCCTTCTATTGGATTATCGCTCCGGTCATGCGCCGCATGCGAGCGCTCACCACCAGCGATTTTTTCGAGTCTCGATTCAACTCCTCCACCGCGCTGCTGTATTCGATCATTGGAATGCTGATGTCGATCGTGTTCATCGGCGGGGCCCTCTTCGCCTCGGCGAAAATGATCGAGGGGCTGGCAGGGGGGACGAATCCCGCCACCGGAGAAGCGTTTTTTCCTGCCTCGTACGCGATTGCTGCGATGACGATCATGTTCGTGGCCTACGGATTGGCGGGAGGACTGGGGGCCGCGATCATCACCGACTTCATTCAGGGTATACTCACGATCATTTTTTCGTTCTTGCTGTTGCCGTTTGCATTGTACTATGCGTCCAGTGTCGCCGGATTCGAGCCGAGTGTCCTTGCGGGCTTTCAATCGTTGCACGCGGGAACCCCCGACTTTCCGGGAGAAAAAATTCTCTCCCTGACCGTGGACGAGGAGTTCGCCCGGCAAACCGGCCAGGAACTGATCACTCCGTTTTATATTCTGATGTTGTCGCTCAACGGTCTGATCGGCATCGTCGTGCAGCCGCACATTATGGGAGTTTGCGGAGCCGGGAAGACCGAAATGGAAGGGCGCGTCGGATTCACGTTCGGCAACTTCATCAAACGCTTCTGCACGATCGCCTGGTCGTTCACCGGTCTGGCTTGCATCATCATTTATCTGACCCCCGAGAACGGATTCATCGATTCGGCCACGCTGGCCGGGATTCAATCCGATCCCGCCGAAATGAAAAAATTCGGAGATCAGGTGTTCGGTAAAGCCGCTCACGACATCCTGCCCCTCATCAGTCACGGACTCGTCGGACTCCTGATGGCCGCTTTGCTGGCCGCCGTGATGAGTACCTGCGACGCGCAGATGGTGGTCGCTTCGGGTCTGTTTACCGAAAACATCTACAAACGGTATCTGGTCAAGACGCGTAGCAAAAAACATTACGTGTGGATCGGCCGTCTGGCGGGACTCTGCGTGGTCGGGTTGTCCCTGCTGATGATGACCCAGTTCGAGGATGTGATTCAAGTCCTGAAGGATTACATCATTCCGATTCCCGCCTTCATCGGACTGGCCTTCTGGTTCGGAATCATCTGGCGGGGATTCACTCCCGCTGCCGTCTGGTGTTCGACCTTCGTCGCGGGTTTGTTCTGGTATCTGACTCAGACTCACACTTCGTTCAATTTCATCGCCGGACTGGGAGATTCCGCGTTTCTCAAACAGAACATCGACTATTTTCCGCACTTGTTCCGCGAGATGCTGCACGGTTGGGTTCCGGGGATCATGTCCGAAACTCTGAACGCGGCGGGCGAGGTCGTGACCTACAAAACCAGTACACCGCACCAGTATTTGCTTTACCTCAGCGCGGGAGCAGTCGCGGGTGTGCTGACGAGCCTGATGACCCGGCGCACTCCGACCGAGAAACTCGATCACTTTTTCAAGCTGATCCGAACTCCCGTCACTCCGGGTGAGGAAGTCCTTCTGCCCTGTACGCTCCCCGAAAACCATCTCCCTCCCGAAACCGACAAGCTGATCAATCACCCCGACCTCGAGATCCCGATGCCGACGAAAATCGGAATGATCGGGTTTCTCGGTTCGTGGGTGATGGTGGGTGTGGTGATCGCGCTGACGTATTGGCTGGCGGCGCTGGGGGGATGATGCAAACACCGGGAAACGGCCTCCCTTTGAGTCGCGATGAATTTCTGGTTCCACGGGGATCAGAAGCTTGCGAACGGAATCGTTTCCAGTCATTCTGAGAGGACCTGCGCATCGCATCGAACGTGTTGATGCAGGACAAAAATTTTCGTATCACTTCAGCCGAATGGCGGGAGGACATGTAGGACGGGCTTGTAGCCCGTCCGCGATCACTCTCGACCGCGCGGGACGGGCTACAAGACCGTCCTACGTCACTTGGCAGAAGTGTTACCAATTTTCAGATCGTCTTTTTTTGCGGGAATATTTTCATGAAGTTCAAACCGGTTCTCTCGATTGTCGCGTTGGCTTGTTCGTTGGCGGTGTTATGCTCGCCGGTCCGCGCTCAGGAAAACTGGGCGCGTTTTCGCGGAGATAACGGAACGGGGGTCAGCGAGTCGAAGGGGATTCCCACGACGTTCAGCCCGGGAGACTTTCGCTGGAACATCGAACTGCCCGGGCTGGGACACGGTTCGCCGATCGTCTGGGGGAACAAACTGTTCGTCACTTCGGCGACCGAAGCCGAGAACCTGGAAGGGGGAACGCAGCGGTTTCTGTTCTGCTTCAACGCGGAGACCGGCGAGCAGATCTGGTCGACGCTCGTTGGATTCAACTCCAGCCACAAACATAAGAAGAACAGTTTCGCCTCGAGCACTCCGACGACCGACGGACATCAGGTTTACGTCGCGTTCGCCGACGAACAGACTCTGACACTCTCCGCCTACTCGATGGACGGTGAACTCAACTGGCGCAGAGGTCTCGGTCCGTTTACCAGCCAGCACGGACTCGGAGTCTCGCCGATCGTGTTCGACGAAATGGTCATCCTCGCGAAAGATATGATGGGGCCGAGTTCGATCATGGCGTTCGATACGAAGACCGGCGAGACGATCTGGTCCACGTTGCGAAAAATTCGTGAGACGTCCTACGCCACCCCGATGATCCTGAACCGGCCCGGTCAGGAACCGCAACTGATCTGCGTGAGCGGCGCGTCGGGAGTCTCCGGGTTAAATCCTTATACCGGCGCGACGATCTGGCAGACCGGAGAATTTCCCATGCGTACGGTCGCTTCTCCGATCTACGGAAA
>DATKCB010000110.1:0-8813 GCA_035513495.1 Planctomycetaceae bacterium
CGGCGGACCCATGTTGACGCGGACCTGCTCGGCTTTTCCGTTGTCGGAAAACACCTGCAGCTTGAGGATCCCGCGTCCCGTTTCGATGTCGAGTTTGTCTTCGTGCGCGATGCCGTGATCGTAGATGTATTTGGCGACGCAGCGGATTGCGTTCCCGCACATTTCCGATTCGCTGCCGTCGACGTTGAACATTCTCATCCGGGCGTGAGCCTGTTCGGACGGGCAGATCAGGATCAATCCGTCAGAACCGATGCCGAAGTGACGGTGACTGACCGCCCGGGCAAGCTGCGCCGGATCGCCGGGAATCGGCTCGTCAAAACAGTTCACGTAGACGTAATCGTTGCCAGCACCGTGCATTTTCGTGAACTTCATGCGGTTTCTCTCGTCTCAGTGAGGCCAATTTGTGGCGGAAACAATCGAATTGGTATTATTTCAGCCGAATGGCCGAGCGGGACGTACCAACGGGCTTCCAAGCCCGTTGACAGTGAACCTTGGACATACAAACGGGCTTGGAAGCCCGTTCTACATCCGTCGGCTGAAATATTACGCGAATTGCAAGTCCTTGTATTTTAACTCGTTTCGGCGAAACAGAAAGGCTTCGGTCTAGAATTGCAGGCGGTCACATTTGTATGATGGACACGCTTTCCGGGACTGAGTTCGCGGAGGGATCCAACGAATCTGGCCAGTTTCGCGTTTTGCCTCAATCCGCGGAGAGTGGCAATTGTTCATGGTTCCCGATTCGTTTTACATTAAACTCTTCTACGGTTAACTCGTGTACCTTCAACTATTAATTTGAGTTTGTTTCATGAAGCAGACGTTGAGAGTGTGGATCGCTCTGATCATTCTATACGGATTCTTCGAACCCGCTGCGGCTGATGCTCAACAGACGAGGAGTTCTGCTCCCGCCGCGGGTGGAGTTCTCGGACCAGGCCCGTTTCCCGAAGATCCGCGGCCATTTTCTCGCGGAAATGCGGACATTGTTCCCAGCAGTTACGATTCGATCTTCGGAGTCCAGAGAGAATCGGTTTCCGCTCCCCGCCGCGGCTGGTATTTCGATCTGGTCGGCTTGATTTTCATACTGGGGATTTTTTACCTCTGGGTGCATACGGTCAACTGGGTGGACGACGACGCCCGCGCGTTGAAGATGGATGCGCGGCGGTGGAACGCGATCGTGATCCTGTGCGGATTTGCGGGCTTGCTGCTGATTTTCATGCTGCCGAGCTTTTTCCTGGGGATGATCGTGCTGCTGTCGTCCTACGCTGTCCCGCTGGCGTTTTTCGTCAAAGAACATAACGACCGCGTTCCCGACTCGGGAAAAATCTTCACCCGCGACCACATCATGAAGGTCACGGCCCGGATTCTGTCAAAGTTCGGAATTCATATCGGAGGTAAGGAAGGTTATTCGATGGCGGGGGGGCCTCCGATCGAATTCGTCGGCAAGTCCGACGGGAAAGGCGGAGACGAAAACCGTTCGAAGCAGGTCGAGAAATCGCGGGGGTATCTGGGCGCCAAGGAACTGGTGTACGACGCGATTCTGCGCCGCGCGACGGACATTCATCTGGAACCCAAGGAAGATGAAATGTCGATCCGGATCCGGATCGACGGCGTGATGTATCCGAGCGAACCGTTCGACCGATCGACCGGCGACGCGATCGTCAATATTTTCAAGGTGCTCGGAGCAATGGACATCACCGAGAAGCGGCGTCCTCAGGACGGCAGCTTCGGGGCGATTCTGGAAGACCGGAAAATCGATTTCCGCGCCGCGACCCAGGGAACCAATCACGGACAAAAACTCTCGCTGCGTCTGCTCGATCAGAAGAACTCGGTCAGTTCGCTGAACTCGATGGGGATGCGGAAGAAAGTGCTGGACGAAATGCGGGGCGTGATTCATCAGCCTCACGGGTTGCTGCTGGTGTGCGGTCCGACGGGTGCGGGGAAATCGACGACGCTGTACGCCTGCATTAACGATCTCGACGCCTACGGTTCGAACATCATCACGGTCGAGGATCCGATCGAATACAAGATGGAGAACGTCAATCAGATCGAGATCAATCAGCGGTCCGGACAATCGTTTGCGGCGAGTCTGCGAAGTATTTTGCGTCAGGACCCCGATATCGTGATGATCGGCGAAATTCGCGATAAGGAAACGGCGGAAATCGCCTGTCAGGCGGCGAATACCGGTCACATGGTCTTCTCAACCGTCCACGCCAACGACACGATCACCGCCCTGTATCGCATGTTGGAGCTGGGAGTCGAGCCGTTCATGATTTCGAACTCGGTCTCCGCGATCATGGGGCAGCGGTTGGCCCGCCGCCTCTGCAAGGACTGCAAGGAAGCCTACAAACCGAAGGAAGACGTCTTGAAACAGGCCGGCTTGCCCGCCGACAAAGTCGAAAATTTCTATCGCCCGCCCAAGAACCCTGAGATCGTCTGCGAGACTTGCGGGGGACTCGGATACAAAGGACGCGTCGGTGTGTTCGAACTGCTCGTCGTGACCGAACGGATGCGCGATCTCATCCGCGATAAGGCGAATGCGTCTGCCATCAAGGCGGAAGCCCGCAAGAACGGAATGCTCTACATGCGGGAAGAAGGACTGCGGCTGGTCGCGATGGGAGTGACTTCGGTCGAAGAAATGATGCGGGTTGTGAAATAAAACGTGCGAATCGTCTGGCGATCGTTCGAATCAGGAATCCTCAAACCAACAGATTAGTCATGATCATCGATATTCTGCTCGTTGTCATTCTCGGTGTCGTCACGTGGTGCGTGGCGAGCGAAGGGCTCGTCGGTGCGACGCAGCTTTGTGTGATCGTGATTCTGTCGGGGCTGTTGGCGATGAATTTTTTCGAACCTCTCGCCGGTCTGCTGGAAGCGGCCTTACCGGCCGGCGCCGGAAAGTGGGCCGATCTCGTCGCGCTGCTGGGACTGTTCGGCGGTTTGACGTTTCTGCTGCGGTTGCTCGCGGAACGGATCGGTCCCGGATTTCCGGACGCGCCTCAACTGCTCTACGAGGCAGGCCGCTGGAGCATCGCGCTGCTGACTGGTTATATCGCGATGGCCATCGTGTGTACCGCAGTGCATACGGCACCGGTCTCGCGGAACTTCTGGGGGTTCACTCCCGAGCGGGCGAATCTGTTCGGGGTGATGGCACCCGACCGGCAATGGCTCGGCTTCACGCAGTACGTCTCGGAAAAATCGTTGAGCAAATGGGGAACGCCCAACATCTTCGACGGTCCGAAAACAAAGCTGGGCAACCCGGGGGATCCGTACAACAACGAAGTCTGGTCTTCGTTTCCGATCCGGTACGCAACGCGGCGCGAGCGGTTCGAGACCTCCGCCGCTCCGCAGAAAGCCAGTGCGGGCTCCCTCAAACTTCGCGAACCGGCCCCCTCGCAATCCACCCCTTCCAACAACAGCAACGAAGCCCCCACCGGATTCTGACCGGGAAGGATCGCGTCAGTCCTCGGACTGCCGTGGAAGTTCGTCGCATTTCGACCTCAAACAGGCAGGACACAGGCAACGATCGCCCGCGCGGTGCGCGTAAGGAATTTTCGGAAACTCCTCACACCAGCACGTTTCGCAGCCCAGTTCGTGACCGCACGACACGGGTTGCCGGCACTCGGGACAATGATGCGTGATCGAATCGGCTTTGGGAGGCGGGGGCATGAGACGGTCCAACCGAACAGAGAATGATTCCGCCAGCATACAAAAAAACCGGCACTCGCGAGAGTGCCGGTCTTCATTCGAAGAAAACAGTTCCGGAATTCTTCTTATCGACTTGGGGCAGGGCGGGGAGTTTGCCCCTGGACCTGCTTGCCGAGCAGTGTTTCGGTGAATCCTTTGAGATCGGTCCAGAAGGTTCCTTCGCCGGCGTACAAAGTATTGAGTTCGATATCGTCGGGAAGACCCGAGGCGAAGACCCATTCGTTGAACGCTTCGCCGCTCCCGAACGCTTCGACCGCAAGAGCGAATTTCTGAGCCTTGGCTTCTTCCGAAAGCTGCTGAGCTTCGGCTTCGGCGGTTCCCAGCACGATCTTCGCTTCGGCTTCGAGTTCGGCGATCTGCCGGTCGATGGCGGCAACCAGTTTCTGGGTTTCGGCTTCGGTTTCGGCGGCTTCCTTGTCACCTTCGGCGAGCGCCTTGGCGAGCACTTTTTCGGTTTCGACGATGATCCGTTCCCCTTCGAGGTTCACCTTCTCTTTTTCCTGACGCAGCGTAGCCTCGGTGCGCGTCGTGAGCTGATCCTGCTCGCGGGTCAATTTCTTTTCGTCGGCGATGAACGACTCCTGAATCGGTATTCGAACTTCCTGAGGGATGTAGATGTGCCGGACCAGTCCATAGAGCAAGGTGACGTCTTTGTCTTCGAGGACTTTCTGGAAGGCGCGCGAGGTTTCTTCCTGGAATTTTTGGCGTGATTCGCCGACCAGCAGTTCCACCGCACCGAGCGTCGATCCCTGGTTGCGGCAGATACTTTCGATCTGCGGGATCACGACCTTCGTTTCGACCGCCTGCACGTTGCCGAATTTGCCGATCACATCGGCCGCCTGATCCGGCATGATGCCCCAGATCGCCGTAAAGTCCATCTGGATCGTGAAGCCGTCGTTCGAAGGGAACGAAATTCCGCTTCCGTCCGTGGCGATCATCGGTTCTCCGCTCTTATCGAGGATCACCCTCCCGTCGGGTCCCTTCGCGAGATTCGCATTGATGGTGCTTTCGCGAAATCCGATTTCCACGATGTCGATCTGTTGTTCGCGTGGATTGACCGGGTAAATTCCGGGAGGCAACACCTTATCCTGCAGCCCCGACTCGGCTTTCGTGATCGGATTGTCGGTCAGGTTGGTGACGACGCCGACAAATCCTGCGGGAATCTCGACCCAGCCCGCATGTTTGATCTGGTTGCCGGATTTAATCAGTTCTTCTTCGACAATCCTGTGGGTGTACGCGTAGCTGTTGATGCGATATCGCCCCGGTCCGAAGACTTTTCGCAGTTCCCCTTTGAATTCGGTCTCGTTCAAATCGCCGTCGACAAGATACTGATTTCCCTTGAGTTGCTCTCCCATTTTGGAACTGACGAGCGCGACCTGTCCCGGCTTGACGATCACATCCTCGATCAGCGTGCGTTCCCACCATAAGGGAGAATAGAAGTGCCGCCCGGGACCGACCATCTCTTTCAGCACGCCGAGTTCCTGGGGATTTCCGCTTTCGTCCACCTGGGCGAAGTGGCCCGGTTTGGCCGTCGGCTTACTCCCCGGAAGAAACGGCAACGGCGGACCTTTGTACCGCAACTGCATGCTGTAACCTTCGGGGACATAAATCCGGTTGACGGTCCACTCGTACGCTACCCAGCCGAAACCGATGATGGAAATCGCGATCATCCCGAGCGCGATTTTGGCCATCGAAATCCGATTCTTGATACTGTTCAGGTCGTCGTCTTGAGACATGGTTGTCTCCTTATCCAGATGAATCATGGTGATTCGGTGAAGTGGGAAAAGTGTGAAAGGTTTGAAGAGTGGGAAAAGATGAATGTAAAAAACTAATTTCTGAATCCTAATTCCTGAATCCTGCCTTCTACTCCTTCGTGGTGACCGGTGTTTCACTGGAACCCTCCGGAACAACCGGAGGAGTCGACGGTCTGGCTTGCGAGCCGGGTGCAAACGACTCGAAGACCCGCATGATCGGGCTGTCGGCCGTATTGATCATCAGCTTGCGGTACGAAGCGGAGAGTTTCTGGAACATCACATAGCGTGCAAATTGATTTCCGTCGCCGCTGAACGCTTCGACCGATCGTTTCCAACCGGCGGCTTCGGCGGCGTTGTTCAGCTCGATGACTTTCGCGTCCGCTGTTCCGCGGGCGACGATCGCGGCGGCCTCGTCTATGGCCGCTTCCAGTTTCAGTTTCGCAACCGCGAGGCGCTGATTGGATTGAGTGAGTTCGACTTCCTGCTTCTGCATCGCAGCGGTCGTCACTTTGACGATCTTCTGGTCGGCTTTGACCAGGGCTTCCTTCTGATTAGCCATCTCCTCTTCGATTTTGAGGTTCTGTTCGGACTCCTGCTGCAGGATCTGCTGTTGGTACTGGAGTTCGTTCTGCTTGGCGATTTCTCGCTGCTGGACCAGTTCGGCGATCTGCACCGGCGGATGGATCCGCGTGATCAACGCCTGAATGATTTCAATCCCGAGCGGATCGCAGGCGTTCCGCATCGCTTCCGCAAATTGTTCCTGGAACTGTTGCCGGGTGTCCCCGCTGATGAGCGCGCGGCCCAGTGTGTTCGAACCTTGAATCCGGCAGAAACTGCGCGCATTCGGCATGATGATCTTATTGACGATCTCTTCGTCGATCGCATCGCCGTTGAAGTCTTCGTTATACGTCACATAAACTTCCGCGGCGTGATCGGGCTTGACCCGAAATTCGATGATTCCGTCGAGGCTCACCCAGAAGCCGTCCTTCGTCGGGAAACCCATATCCTGAAGTTCGGACAGGTTGTAGCGCTGGCTGCGCGTATCGACGAGACTGATCCGCGTTTCGTAGGGGTTGTAAAAGACCAGATTCGGTTTCAATGCCTCATCCTGAACGCCCCGGTATCCGCTCGAAACGAGCAGCGTGTTCGGATCTTCCGGAATCGGCCCCGCCAGATTGGTGACGACCCCCACGTATCCCGCTTCGATATTGATCGGTTCGACGTGCTCGATCGAGAAGAGGTAGGGGTTGATGGGATAACGTCCGTTGATCAAGTAGCCCGGCATCACGCCTTTGGTGAGAGGATTGCCCTGTTCATCGACTTTCGCCAGAAACTCTCCATAGGGGAGATTCTCGCCCGTGAGGCTGACCCGAATCGCCGCCTTCCCCTTGGGAATCATTTCCTGCTTGACGATCTCCCAATCCCAATAATAAGGATATCTGAAATGGTATCCTTCCATCAGGACTTCGCGCTGAACTCCTTTGTGGTCGATCGTCGGTGCAATTTCATCTCCGTTCTTGACGTCGAGTCCCGTTTTTCGGATCAGAATCGCGATCTCGCCTTCGCCGACGTTGATGCGAAATTGTGTGTACGCAAACCAACCGGCCAGTCCCAACAGCACGATGAATGCGAACGACGACGAGAAGAGCGATTTCATTCGCCGAGCGGGTCCTTCGTCGGGATGGCGGCGGCGTTTTCGCTTCGGGTGGTCTTCCGGAAATACGACTTCTTCGGACATCTCGGCAACTCCTTAAATCTTCCCGATCGTTCAGGACAGGCGTCTCCGGCCCCGCCTTCTGAGAAATCAGAAAACTTTGGTCCAGCACGCGATTTGACTTGGAAACGCGGAATGCCCCTCGCTGGATCAAATCAATTTTGAGGAGGAGGGGGTTTCCGCATATCTTACCCTATCACGCCTCTTATCACAGGCAAATAACTCCACGTATTTCCTCCCTTTTGTGAAGATCGCCTGTTTCTTACGGGATGTAATGTCTGAGGAAAATGATCCGGCGGAACAGTCCCTATAACCGGTAATCGTTCCGCAGATCTCCGAACTTCTGCGGTTTTCCTCTTCTTCGCGATCAATTCATTCTCTCATCGCACCGATATGAGGGAATGATGAAGCTCTGGTCCGCTGACCGGGCAGAATCACTCGATTCCCATTTGAACAGTTCACCCTCGATTCGGATCAGTCCCATGCGTTACGACCTCACCTTCATCGGCGACACCCGAAAATCTCGCACGGAGGCCATCCGCGCCGCGCGCAACAACCGGCTGGTCTCGATCGTTCGAGCGACGTTCGACCGCAATAGCTTGTTCGATGTTCCCGTCGACGAACTCGACTGGGCCGCCGCGTGCGATTGGCGATCGCTCTGCAACCGGTTTCTGGAACGCGAAGAAAGCGTCCTTACTGAACTGGCGATCTGGGGAATCGATTTCTTCGAGGGAGAGATCGTCACCCGGGAATCGAACGAGATTGCGATCCAGGACGCGCGTGGAAAGATTCGCTCGTTCCGATTCGACATGGCTCACGATGCGGAAGTTCTGAAACGCCGCGGAATCCCGGACTGGCTCCAGGCGGAAGTTCCCCAGATTCTCTCGCTCAATCGGCTCTCGAATCTGCACGAGCTGCCCCGGCGGATCGTGATCGAAGGGACCGACATTTCGGCGTTTCGGGCAGCGGTCGTGTTGTCCCGGTTGGGGTGCTCCGTGGTTCTGATCTCGAATGCGCTCGAACCGGACGAGCGAGATTCCGAATGGAACGCTCTCTGGAAAGAAGCGCGCGTGCGAGGGGTCGAGTTGATTCCGCAAGCGGATGTGCTGTGTGTTCAGGAACACGGCTCGGCGGAGTTCGAATTCTTCCTGAACGATGGAAGAACGCTGCAGTCCGAACTGTACGTTTACGCCACCGAGCCTGTCGCCCCGGAATTCGACGACGAACTCTCGCCCGGTAACCTGACCGAACCGAGCACGCAATTCGCCACGTCCTAAAGCCCAATCGCGCAAGCGATGGGGGGAATGTCGCGCGACGGTCGATTGCTCGTTCGGTATCGAATGGGTTACGACTTACGCGACCCACGTGAATTGGCGTAATTCGAGCGAAACGGTTTCCGGAGATCTCTCCGCGTTCCCCCCATCGCTGGCGCGATTGGGCTTTAATGATGGTTGAACGAATTTGACTTCACTTTCATCCCCAGTCGATACAGCGCCGCCCGCAAGTCGGACGTCAGCGGAGCGTGAAACTCCATCCATTGTTCGGTCATCGGATGCGCGAACGCGAGCCGGTACGCGTGCAGAAAGTGCCGCGTCAGACCAGTCTCCGGATCGACGGCGTTTGGGAACACGTCGTCCTCGGGC
>DATKCB010000111.1:0-2911 GCA_035513495.1 Planctomycetaceae bacterium
TTGATGCCGATTACAGGGCTGACGCTGCCGTTCGTGAGTTACGGAGGATCGAGTCTGCTCGCCACGGCGCTTGCAGCCGGTCTGATGATCAACGTCGCGTTGCAGCCCGGCTACGAAATCGGCGAAGAACCGTTTCGCTTCGGTCCCGAGACGTCGCCGGCGGGGAGTTATTGAGCGGGAGGAGCGATTCCTTCCCTCCCCTTGTCACCGGACGGCAGTTTCTTTCAAATACACCCCGGTTGTGACGGCTCGGTCGATCGGGATCGGTCTGTCACACATTATCTCGATCATCAAAGACGTTCTGCCAGAAAACTGAGAGGTTCCCCGCGTGAAAGCTAAAATTGTTCTTCTCCCCGGAGACGGAATCGGTCCCGAAATTGTCGCGCAAGCCGAGCGTGTCCTGAAACAGATCGGCACGAAGTTCGGTCACGAGTTTTCGTTCCAGTCCTACCCGATCGGGGGATGTGCGATCGACGAATTCGGCGATCCCCTGCCCCCTCAAACGCTCGCCGCGTGCCGGGCCGCTGATGCGATTCTGCTCGGTGCCGTGGGTGGTCCGAAATGGGACGATCCGACCGCCAAGACCCGACCCGAAAAAGGATTGCTCGCGATCCGCAAGGAACTGGGACTGTTCGCGAATCTCCGTCCGATCAATCCGCACCCCGATCTGCTGGACGCCTCGCCGCTCAAGCGGGATCGTCTCGAAGGGACCGATATTCTGTTTGTCCGCGAGCTGACGGGAGGCATCTACTTCGGTGATTCGGGCCGGCGGCCGCACGAGTCGGGTGAGGAAGCCTACAGTAATATGGTCTACAACACCGGCGAGATCGAACGGGTCGTTCGGCTGGCCGCCGAAGCGGCCCGCGGCCGCCGCAAGAAACTGACCTCGGTCGACAAAGCCAACGTGCTCGAAGTCTCGCGCTTGTGGCGACAGACCGCCGCGCGGGTGATGAAGGAAGAATTTCCGGATATCGAATATGAAGTCGTGTTGGTGGATGCGATGGCGATGCACCTGATCTCGCGACCGTCGACGTTCGACGTCGTCGTGACCGGCAATATGTTCGGAGACATCCTGACCGATGAAGCCTCGATGCTCCCCGGTTCGCTGGGACTGCTGGCGTCCGCGTCGCTGGGATCGTCGGGACCGGGATTGTACGAACCGATTCACGGATCGGCGCCCGACATTGCGGGGCAGGGAATCGCGAATCCGCTGGCGACGATCCTGTCGTGTGCGATGCTGTTGCGTCATTCCTTGAAACGGGAAGAAGAAGCGGCAGCGATCGAAAACGCCGTTGATTCGGTACTGAAGGCGGGACATCGCACCAAAGACATCGCGGGAGGGGGCAAATTCCTGACGACGATCGAAATGAGCGACCTCGTGCTGAAAGCGTTGGGGTGAGTGGAAAAACCGGTTGGACACTCGGGATCGAAACTTCCACGCGCGAAGGGGGGATTGCCCTCGCGTTTGCAGGAGAGGTCCGGGAGTCTCGTTCGCTGGGGCCGGTCTCGCAACGACACGCGCAGACGCTGTTCGTCGAAATCGATCGTCTGACGAAACAGCACGGGTTGAAGCCGTTCGACCTGAGTTGCATTGCCGTCAGTATCGGACCGGGCAGTTTTACCGGTCTTCGAATCGGGGTCGTCGCCGCCAAGACGCTGGCCTACGCGCTCAAGTGCGAACTGAAACCGATCGATACCTTTCTGGCTGTGGCGGAGCGATCCCAGATCGACGTGACTTCCCTCACCGTCATCGGCGACGCGCAGCGGGGCGATCTGTTCGTCGGTCGGTATCGGCGAGACGAACGTTCGAACTGGCAGCGCGAATCGGACATTGAAATCGTCAATCTTGCCGTGTTTCTCGCAGGAATATCCGAGACGGAAACCGTCAGCGGTCCGGGCGTCACCCGATACGAACAGGAAATCGGCCAGCGATGTCACTTGACGGAACCCGGTCTTCGAATGCCGGTGGCCGAAGCGGTGTGTCGTCTGGCCTCGCGAGAAGACATCGCCTCGACCGATTTCTGGTCGCTCGAACCGTTTTATCTGCGCAAAAGCGCTGCCGAGGAAAAGTGGGAACAAACGCATTCCGAATGACGCGCAGTGAACCGGGACTGGGATGATGTGTCGGTTCTCGATACGATGAACGGACCCGAAAAAACTGCAACTTGAATGAAATTCGATGGCCGGCAAGAAAAAAAAGAAGGAACCCGAAAAGCAGGGGCTGGAACGAATCAGCGTCTGCCGGAACCGCAAAGCGCATCACAACTATGAAATTCTCGATACGATCGAATGCGGACTTGTGCTGTTCGGCAGCGAAGTGAAAACGCTGCGCTCGGGGAAAGCGTCGCTCGACGAAGCGTACGGACGGGTCAGCAACGGCGAAGTCTGGCTGCTCGATGCCGATATCCCCGAATATCCGCAGGCGAATCTGATGAACCACATCCCGAAGCGCCCGCGAAAACTTCTGCTCAAAAAACGGGAAATCGAGAAGTTCGCCGAAGCGGCCGCACAGCAGGGATTGACGCTCGTGCCGCTCGAAATTTATTTCATCCGAGGATACGCCAAGATTAAACTGGCCATCGGTCGCGGTCGCCAGGATCACGACAAACGCGAAAAGCTCAAGAAACAATCGGCCACCCGGGAGATGCGACAGGCAAAACTGAGTTGACCGCTTTCTGCATTGGAGAACAACCATGCGACCGATTCCTCTGCTCGCCCTGCTGCTCGTTCCGTTCTCCTCCTCACTCTCCGCCGCCGAACCTGCTCGTAGCAAAGTGTTGACCGAGTTCGTCTACGAACAGACCGAACCCCTCTTCGAAAAACGCGCGAAGCGATTCGAACAACTGATCGCTTCCGATCACACCAACCGGATGTTGTGGAAACAGCTTCTGAAGAGTCAGTTCATCGAACG
>DATKCB010000112.1:0-9147 GCA_035513495.1 Planctomycetaceae bacterium
GCGAATCGCGATCTCGCGGTTCTGATAGAGCGAATGCGAGAGCAAATGCAGAAGTTGTTTGATTTCCGCCTGAAACGTGAATTGTTCGCTGTTTTGAGTGGTTGTCATGCTCTTTCTTTCCTGCTACCTGAATTCAGATGCCTCATGTCAGAGGAGTTCGAGAAAACCTGTCATTTCGGACACGGCATGGAGGTCACCCGCCTTTTTCGCGGAGAGGATCCCTTGTTCGGTCACCCGGCGGGCTTCTTCGACTTCCCCCTGTTCCGAAAGAGTTTGCGCCAATTGGAAGTGAGCTGCGTGATACTCCGAGAATCGGTCGATCACCTCTCGCAAAAGAGAAGTACCTGCCGCGATGTTCCCTTCTGAGAGAAACTCCTTCGCGAGCGCGTAATGCAGAAACGGGTCGTCGGGGTCGTTTTCCAGCATCGCCAGAAGTTTTGCTTTGCGCGCCACGGATTTTTCCTTTGTACAGGAGCATTGCCTTGCGGTATTGAATGAATTTCATGCTCTGCTCACCGATTTTCCTGCATCACCAATTCCAGTTCAACCGTAACGAGCGGCCGAGGGGAATAAAGACAGTCTTGGAGCGGATATCTGGTGATTCTGGAGCCAGATTTCATAAATCAATGTACCTCAAACTGTTCCGATGATTCCAATCGTTACGTTTTACCTGTTTCAACATTCTGGCGGGTTAGGGGATTTATGATCGGAAGTCCTCATCGGTTCAAGGAATCCACCGGCTAAGGTCGATCCGTGACTGAACGGAGATATTCGTAACCTCTTTCTCTTCCGGTACGGACGCCAACTGGAGATCGACTTTCGAGTTTATGCGAAAGCAGTACCACATAATGAACATGCGCAAAAGTTCCCTGGCGTTCGCCACTTTGGTTGCGGCGGTTCTCTGCTGTTCGGTCGCGCAGGCCGAATCTCGAAGAGAGACACCTCTCGTCAAGGCGGTGAGGAATGCCCGAACCGCCGTCGTGAATATCCATAGTGAAAAGACCAGCTATTCCAGCGACACCGTGTTTCCCAATTCCAAGGGGCGCAAGGTCAACGGAATGGGGACCGGCATCGTCATCGACGAGCGCGGCTACATCGTGACGAACTATCACGTGGTAGAAGGCGTCGATTCGTTGCGTGTTTCTCTCGTTGATGGCGGCCAGTACGCCGCCCGCACTCTGTCGTACGATCGCAAGCAGGATCTGGCGATCATCAAAATCGAGCCGACCAAACCCTTGTCCGTCATGAAGCTCGGTACGTCTTCCGATCTGATGCCGGGAGAAACGGTGTTCGCCGTCGGAAACGCGTTCGGCTACGAACACACGATCACATCGGGAATCATCAGCGCGTTGTCGAGGGATCTGGAGGAAGTCAACGAAACGCAATCGTATTACAATCTCATTCAGACCGATGCCAGTATCAACCCCGGCAACAGCGGAGGTCCGCTTTTGAATCTGGACGGAGAAGTCATCGGAGTGAACGTTGCGATTCGGGCCGGCGCACAACGGATCGGATTTGCGATTCCCATCGACGACGCCCGGAAGATCATTGCCAATCTGATCAGCGTGAATCAACTCGAGCAAACGCAACACGGTCTGCTGGCTGACGACCAGAAAAATACGGAGGGTTGCAAGCTCATCGTGCAGGGAACCATGTCGGATAGTCCCGCCAGCCTCGCCGGTTTCAAAAAAGGAGATGTGATCGTCAAAGTCGGGGAAATTGACGTCTCCGACCGGGTTGATTTCGAACGCTCGCTGCTCGGCAAAAAGGCTGGCGATCAAGTCAGCGTGACTTTCGAACGCGAGGGAGAACAGCAGACCGCACAGTTGCAGGTTGGAAAATTCGATCCGACGAATGTCGTCCGCGTGAATGCTCCTGCGGTGGTTCGTGGTAACAACGATTCGGATTCGCTGTCGGATCGCATCTGGAAAATCCTGGGAGTCCGGATTCTTCCGCTGGAAGAGAATCAGACCGTAACCAAGGGGACGATCTACGAGGGCGGACTTCGCGTGATTCAAGTCAAAGCGGGAGGCGTCGCCGCTCGTGGAGGCATTCAGACGGGAGATATAATTGTCGGTCTGCATCGTTGGGCCACCGTTTCGGTCGACAATGTGGAATACGTGCTCGATCAGTCCGACGTGATCGAGAAAACGAAATCGTTGCGGTTTTACATTCTTCGTGGCCGGCAGCCACTGCACGGTGAACTCGATCTCTCGATTGAGTAAGAGTGTTCAGGGAACATAGCTACTCTTCTAGCTGCAGACATAATTCGGTATGGTGCGCGTTCGAGATCTCTGGCTCAGAAATCCGAAGTCCTCTCTCTTGGGTTGCGTCGCACCATGGGTTCAGACGAATTTCAGTTAATCGAATGGATTCGCGCTCGAACCAGATCTCCAAATATGGTGGGGATCGGTGATGACGCCGCAGTTTGCTCTTTCGGTTCTCCACAAACAGTTCTCGCGACGGATCTCTTGCTGGAAGGCACGCATTTCACGTTCCCCGACGTCACTCCCGAACAGGCCGGACGAAAGGCGCTGGCCGTCAATTTGAGCGATCTCGCAGCGATGGCGGCGATCCCCAAAGCCGCACTTGTCAGCCTCGCGTTGCCTCGCGATCGCGGCTTCTCGTTCGCCAAACAAGTAATGACTGGTCTGCTCGAACTGGCCGATCAGTTTGATGTCGCAATCATCGGGGGAGATACCAATATCTGGTCCGGCCCGCTGGCAATCAATGTGGCGGTTGCCGGAATCCCCGGCCCGCAGGGACCGATCCTCCGCCGTGGTGCCAGGGCAGGTGATCAACTGTTTGTGACCGGTCCGCTCGGCGGCAGTTCTGCAGGAAGTCATGTGAGCTTTCTCCCGCGCGTGAAGGAAGCACAAGCGTTGAGTCAACTGGTTCAGATCCATGCCATGATCGATCTCAGCGATGGACTGGCTGCCGACTTGAGACATATTCTTGATGCGAGCAATAAGGGTTGTCGGTTGTTCGGCGATCAGATTCCAATCTCGGCGGGTGCCATTTTCTCTCGAGCAGGCGGCTCTTCGCTCGATCGCGCTCTCGGTGACGGTGAGGACTTCGAATTGCTCTTTGCCGTCTCCTCGAAGGATGCGGCCGTTCTCTCCAGCCAGTCGAAAATTCCCTGTTACCCGATCGGTGAAGTGATCCGAGATGCGGCGACTCGGATCATTGTCTCTAAAGATCAATCGGAAATCCCGCTTCCCGAACTCGGTTGGAAACACCGGTTCGCCGATTGATGCGTGATTGATTGTTTTGCATGCTCGAATCATCCGTCAGATCCTTCGAGTCGGCAATTCTGCAGGGATTCTTCTAAGTTCCCTGACCGTTGCTCCAGCTTTCGACGGTGCCACCGAAGAAGCGCTCCTCTCCTCGCGGAGTTCGCAGACGCAGCGCTCCGCGAGCATCGATTCCGAGGCACAACCCGGTCACGAGATGAGGCCCCGATTTCAAGGTGGTCTGTTTCCCCGTCAACAAACAGTGAGGGGGCCAGTTTTTCTCGATCACGTTTTCCCCTCGCGCCAATTGCGACAATAGTTCTTCGAGCGAAACCAGCAGCCGTTCGAGCAGCGACAGTGAGTCGTATTCCCGCCCACCGACTTCGGTCAGCGAGATCGCCGTGTCTCGAATTTCCGGAGGCGCGTCGCGAAACGAATTGTTGACGTTGATTCCGATTCCGATGACCAGCACATCTGCTCGGCCGGGCGGAATTTCGACCAGAATCCCCGCCAGTTTGCGGTGAGAGAGATACACGTCGTTCGGCCATTTGACCGAAAAATCGGCCCGTGGTAATTCGGTTTGACAGGCTTTCATCACAGACAGCCCCGACAACAGGGACACCAGCGGTGTCTGTTCGGTCGTCAGACCCGACGGCGAGATTTCCAACACCAGGGAAAAGGTCAGGCCTCCCCGATTCGACCACCAGCGGTTCGATCCGCGGCCGCGGCCGGTCGTCTGTTCCTCCGCATAGATTAAACTGGGACACGTGACCTGCCGTTCCACCGACAGGAGCTCGAGCGCATATGTGCTGGTTGAGGCGAGCCGGGAATGGTATCGAACCTCTCGCAGAAACGTGCTCCGCGTGAGCCGGTCCAGATCCTCCATTGAAAGCGAGGAATGTTGATTCATGGATCACACTTCCATCAGACCGCTCTTGCGACAACTCCCTCCTTCGCACTCAGTTCTTTCGTGGCTCACACAGCGAACACTTTGGCCGGTCCCGGACGACCGAAGTGATAGCCCTGAGCCAGATCGAACCCGAGGTCCCGGCACGAGGCGGCTTCCTCGGCGGTTTCGATTCCTTCGGCCAGCGCCCGCACACCGAGTTCCCGAGTCGTCGCCAGCAGCGACTGAATCCACTTCAAATGACGCTCGTGCGCTCGATCGATGTTCTGGACCAGAGACATATCGAACTTCAGCACGTCGGGGGGAACCTCGATCAAATCCATCAGACGCGATTGTCCGACTCCAAAATCGTCGAACGCGAGCTGGATATTCAAATCTTTCAGTGCGTCGCGAAAATCCTGCATCTGCATCGGACCGGGAACAGAAGATTCGTGGATTTCGATCGTCAACTGTTGATCTGGAAAACTCTTTCGCAATAATTTCATCGATTCGAACACATCGGTCATTAAATCTTCATCCCGATGAATGTTCAAAAACAGATTTGGATTTCCCGGCAGCGAAACACTGTCGCAAACGCTCTTCAATCGGCAGATACCCGACAGGCGAACCTGCAGATTGAGCTGCGTCGCCGCGCGAAACATGACGTCCGGCCGTTCCAGTCCCTTGATATCGCTTCTCGCCAGGGCTTCGTACGCGACAACCTTGTAGCCGCGGAGTTCGACGATCGGTTGATACACCGGCGTGATCGCCCCTTGCTCGATCAATCGGTCGATTTGCGTATAGGCGGGCATCGATTCATCGAATGCGTGAACCGTCATCGAGGTGCTTCCGGACTGCTCGCGGAGCACCCGGAACACGAGATCCGCAAACTGAACCAGATCGCCTTCATTCAGCAAGCGTTCGCCGACCAGTTTTTCTCCGTTGACGAACGTCCCATTGGTGCTGTTCAGATCGCGCAGCAACAACTGATTGTCCCGTGGAACGAGTTCCGCATGCAGGCCCGAAACGATCTTCGAATTGAGGGACAGATGCATCCCGGATCGCCGCCCGATCTGAAAAGGGATGGCGTTGATCGGAATCTCGCGGGAACTGCGACCGGCTCCGTCGCTCCCCATCAAAAACCATTGCATCTCGATCAACCGCTGCAGATCGGTTCGTTCTCTGGCGGGATCGGTTCGTCCTCTTATCACGCTCGACTCTCTCTGTTGAATTTCTGGAATTCCTGTACGAACGTCTGCTCCGTCAATACGAACCGATGAATCCTGCGATGGTTGGGTAGATTGCAAGTGTTCGGAACTCATCAGTATCGCTTGTAAAATCGATTCAGGCCAGCGATTATCCAAAATCGGGGGAGAACAATTCCTTTCCGGGGAAAAGTTCGTCCCGTCAGAGATTTGTGCTGATGCGAGCGATTCCTGCCGGATCGCCCGGTTTTGTACCGATTGTTCCGGGAAAAAAGGGATTCAGAAGGATCGGCGCCAGATAATCTTCGGAGAATTGATGCCAGGTCGAACCAAAGTGTCCTCCCAGATTTCCGTGTGTGGCCATCTCCAGATTGTAACCAATTTGATGTAATTTTGTTTCGTATAAATTTCGGCTTTCGGGAGCGACCTCCTCGGGCGGAGAAAAACCGAATGCTCCCGCTGCCGGAGTATGCTTGCCATCGATCGTACCCGCGACGGTGGTTCCTGCAATCAGAAAGAGCGAATCCATGGGAGAATAATAATTCCAGATCCCCGCTTCCGTCCTGGATAAAGCGGTCGAGAGATCATAGTCCGGTGAAACGGCGGGGGCCAACAGAATGGCTGCCGTGATCGATCGGCCCGGTGGCAACGCTTCGAGAGTCAGCAAGGTCAATCCCCCTCCCCCTGAGTGTCCGATCAGATAGACCGGTTTACCGGGATATCGATCCTGATAATCTACAATTTTGTCGGCGAGTTTTTGCGCTTCGAGTTTGTTACGGTCGAAGCTCCGCAGGTGATACAGAGCCAGGGCGAGTCTGCCCGTGGTCCAGTCGTAAACCTCGATCGCGGAAGTCACACCGCCGTTCTCCAATCCCTGTGCGATATTCGAATTGGCGAAACTGGCCGTTTCGATCCCCGGCAGAACGAGCGTGTATCCATTCTGAAACCGGTCGGGATTGTTCAGGTTTTGAAAGTAGCTGCATCCGCTCGACGCGAGAAACAGCCAGACCAGCCAGAACCGAACCGCGCGCATCATCGTACTCCGAACAGGAAGGATGAAAACAGACTCAAGCGCGGGGCGGAGGTTGTAGGAAATCTGTCCCGCAGCGGCAAGGGGGATCTTCCCGATAAACGTCTCTGTTTGTTTCATCACTCGGTGGCCATTTCGTCAATATTCCCCGGGTTTCATCAAAGGTGAGGAATGTGGAAGATCTCATCTTTGCATCTTTGGGATCTTTGGACGAAACCCGGGAGTTTTGGACGGTTTTAAAGTAGTTTCGGAAAATTTTCGGATTTCTGTTTGTTTCACATTCCGGTGTTGCGCGGCGAGGCCGCGAGGAAGTAGAGAAGTAGGATGCAGGAACTCGTCGCTGATCGGTTCGATTTTCTGGTTTCTGATCTCCTTTGACATTCGGATTTTGACATTGGGCATTCCTCACCCCCCCCTCCGTTTGTTTCACAACTCGCGTTGACGCCGGTCAAAATTCTCCGGGGATTTAGAACTTGAGCTTTTTGGAGGATGTCAAGTTGTCAAGTTGTCAACTTCGAACGAAACCCGAGAGTTTTGGACGAAAATAAAGTAGATCGGGAAATATTTCGGATTTCTGCTTGTTTCACATTTCGACGTTGCGCGGGGGATCGGTTGCCAGGGATCTGGGATCAGAATTTTGGACATTGAACATTTGAAATGGGACATTCTTCCCCTCCGCTTTCCGCTCTCCGATTTCGGCTTTCGCTTCGCTCCTCTACCAGAGGCGGGTTTGTTGCGCAACAAGCGATTCGTAGAATGGGACCATTGTCCCGTTCGAGGAAGTGCCCGGCGACAGTCGAGAAAGTACGACGAGAACATTTTCCCGTCGATCGGAAGGTCGTTCGGTTTGGACGGGAAAAATGTTCCCGTCCTACCTTTTTAGACCTTGGCCGGAAGCGACAACAACCTCACCGTACGATGGGCACTCCTGCACGTCGGGATTCGCTCACCCCTCAGCGACGGGCAAGAGTGCTCATCGTACTTTGCCTGCGACTGGTGACTGGTGGCTGGGGACGATCCGCCGGGGGTTCACTTTGTTGACACAAACAGACTCATCGGCGGATCGCCCCCAGTGTTCGCGGGTCGCCGCTATCGTACGTCTGGGGGCGGACCACGATCGACGTCTGTTGTGTCATCGACGCCGTTTATCGCGGTCCATCCCCACGCAACGCGCTCGCGTCCGGTTCGGGCTATAAAAACCGTTCAACCGGGGCTAGCGCCCAAGCGGCTAATGAATCATCCAGGCTCATGAATCATCCGGGTGTATTCGATGGAACAGTCGAATGTCGTTTCAGACCACACCCTCACCGCCCGAGATTCGCAGCATCTCGCCGGTCACGAAATCGGATTCGAGCAGGTACAGCACTCCGTGGACGATCTCGTCGGGAGATCCGGATTTCTGGAGGGGGATGAACTCCCGGGCGCGTTGTTCGAAGTCGATCGAACCGTCGACCGGCGGGAGGATGGCACCGGGGGCGATGCCGTTGACCCGGATCATCGGAGCGAGTTCCTGAGCCAGCATGTTCGTCAGCGCGACCAGTCCGGCTTTCGAGAGTGTGTAGGCATCGTGACCGGGGGGAGTTTTCAGCCCCCGCCAGTCGCAGAGATTGATGATGTCTCCCGTTTTTGAGTTGTCGAGTTGCCGGGCGAACTCCCGGCAGAGAAAGAACGGGGCTTTCAGATTGACGGCCTGTTGCCGGTCCCACAAGGCTTCGTCGGTCTCGGTCAACGTGCCTGCTGCGAAGATGGAAGCGTTGTTGATCAGAATGTCGGGCGACATTCCCTGCTCACTCAGTTCGCGGAACAGTTGAGTCGCGGCTTTGGCGGGATCGCTCAAGTCAGCGGAAATCGCGAGCGATTCGACACCGTGAGCTTGCGCCTCGGCGACGGTCTGTTCGGCTTCCTCTCGGGAACGGTTGTAATGGACGATCACACGGCACCCGCGTTCGGCGAGACCGAGGACGATCGCCCGTCCGATGCGGACCGCCGATCCGGTCACGAGGGCGGTCCGATTTTTCAGGCTACGAGTCATAAAGGCGGCTCCCGTGGTCTGGAGTGAAAAGGGGGGAAGAGTTCAAGGTTCAAAGTTCATGGTGAAACCATCCGAGAGTGTTTTGCTAAATCCAAAATCCGTAACACTTCAGCCGAACGGCGGGAGGAACTGTAGGACGGGCTTGTAGCCCGTCCGAGAAACCCTCGACCGTTCGGGACGGGCTACAAGCCCGTCCTACGTCATTCGGCTGCAGTGTTACCAAAATCCAAAATCCAAAATCCTAATCACTATTTCCTACTCACGTTCTCACCAGCGCCTCAATCAGTCCCTGTTCGTAGACGACTCCGAGGACCTTGCCGTTTTCGACGACGGCTCCGATGCGGACGTCCTGTTCGCGGAGAGCCAGCATCGCTTCGAGCCGGTTGTGTCCGGGAGCGAACTGAGGCATTTCGCGCGTGGGAGGAGGTCCGGTCGAGAGCAGAACGTCGATGGTCCGAGCATACGCGAACCAACTGTCGGGTTGATCCTTGCGTCGAATGACGACATACGCCGCTCCGTAGGTGCGTGCGGAGGCGAGGATCTCGTCGCGCGTGGCTCCCTCGTCGATACCGATGATTCGCGCCGCGGGCGTCATCCCGGCGGTGATGCGTTCCTGTCCGAGTCGCATGAGTCCCGTGACCATCCGGTTCTGGACGTCCATCAGGATCCCCTCTCGATGTCCCTGCGAGAGGAGCTGCGCGAGGCGGTTTCGTTCGAGCGCGAGCCCTCCCTGCCGTTCGCTGTTTTGCGCGAAGCGTTCG
>DATKCB010000113.1:0-3816 GCA_035513495.1 Planctomycetaceae bacterium
GAAGGCCGTCAAAAACTCCGCACCCCCTGCCAGCAACGGCGTTCCCTGATTCAGGTGATACAGCATCTCGTATTCCTGGGGAGCCGAGCCGAGATTGGTGATCGTATCGGAAATCTGAATGACCGGTTGACCGGCCGCGAGCGTGATCGACGAGGTCAATCGGAGGTTGGTTCCAAACATGCTGACCTCATCGACGATCCCCGTCAGTTTGAGCGATCCGCTTCCCGAGTCGTCGATCTCCAGCCAGACTTTGTCCGCCGCGAGATTGGCGATGCGCCCGTGCAGCGTGATCGGGGAGCCATCGTCGTCGGGACCGGGTGGTCCGTTGAACGCGAGACCGCAGCGGCAGAGCCATTCGTTGAATCCGTCCAGCCAGCCGAGATGATTGCGGCATTCGAGCCGTACAAACGCTGGATGAACGGGTTGTTTGACGGGAGAATCCCAACCGAGGCGATGTCCCTGACAGGATCCGCGCCAGATACCCATTCCCCGAGTCGTGATGACTTCGATTTCCAGCGCACCGTTGTCGAGCGTGATGATTTCGAGATTATCCGATCGGCCACCGCGAACGCGGCGGAGTTCGACCCGCCACTGTTCGGAACCGGGGAGTACGATTCCGTCGTCGGAGGAAAAATTCCAGGAAGCTTTGCCGATCCCGGCGGAGACGTCGAGCAGATCGAAAGAAGTCACGGTCATCGAATCAGAAAAATCCCGGCTGAGGAGGAGGATGTCATTTCTGCGGGAGGAAGCACAATCGTTACATCCCTCCCAACGGTTGTCACGCGAAACATCGTACTGAAGGAATTCGCCAGGATCCAATCTTCTCGCTTCGCATTTCCCGGCGATCTGCGATACTGGTCATTCGACGTTTTTCCACCCGAAGTTCCCACTTAAAAAAATCTTCGACATCCATCATGAGCGACGAGAAATACGAGCTGGTTCCGGACAGCGAGTCGCAGGCAGCGGCGGTTCCCGAGAAAAATTCTATAACCGATCGAGTTCCCGAGCGGGAAGATCCGCCTCCGTTTTCGACCGTCTGGCTGGAACGATTGCAGCAGCAACTGGGGGAGGGAGCCTGCCGGCTACTCGGTTTCTATGCGATCCCGGACGAATTGCGGTTGTCGGTCGTGATCCCCGTCTACAACGAAGAAGCGACCCTCGAACAAATCGTGCAGCGGGTCTGTGCGGTTGCGATCCGCAAAGAGGTCATTCTGGTCGACGACTGCAGCCGGGACGGGTCCGCCCGGATCATCGAAGATCTCAAGCAGCGGTACTCGGACGGCGAGTGGAACGAACTGAAATCGTTCAAGCACGAGAAGAACAAGGGAAAAGGTGCCGCGATTCGAACCGGATTCGAACATGCGACGGGGGACATCGTGCTGATTCAGGATGCCGACCTGGAATACGATCCCGCCGAATATCCGCGGCTGATTCAGCCGATCGTCGAAGGAAAAGCGGATGTCGTGTACGGGAGCCGGTTTCTGGGAGATCATCCGCATCGCGTGCTGTATTTCTGGCACTATCTGGCGAACAAAATTCTGACGACGCTGTCGAACTGTTTTTCCAACCTGAACCTGACCGACATGGAAACTTGTTTCAAGGTGTTTAAGCGGGAAGCGATTCGGGCAGTCCTGCCGACGCTCCGTCAGAATCGTTTCGGAATCGAGCCGGAATTGACCGCGAAGATCGCCCGCCGGAAGTATCGGGTGTACGAAATGTCGATCAGTTACTCCGGCCGGACATACGAACAGGGGAAGCACATCGGCTGGAAAGACGGATTTCAGGCGCTGTGGTGCATCGTGCGATATGGAATCAAAGATTGAGTAACTGCTGGAACGATTGTGTCAAAATGCGATCTGAGTTAGGCTTCAAGGGACAGGTTTTGTCCTCTCGGCACGATGCGAGGCTGGAACGACCGATCGACGCATCGAACCCGAACTTCACACCCGGTCTCGACGCCCACCAATTTCAAGCTCCGTTCATTGACCGCTCACGATTACCGAAACACTCGAACTGGCCAGAAGGCACCGAGGCGCTAACAGCATGGATTCTCCACGACCCGACTCAGACCGCAAACCGACTTCTGGACCGGGTCCGTCCGATGAAAAGCCGGACGGGGAAGCCCGCCGCCCTCCGTATTCGTTTCCCTGGCTGTTGATCGCCCTGCTCGGCGTGATTCTGGTGTTCTTTCTGTTCAACGACAGTCCCGAGTCGATCGGCAGCAAGGTGGATTACAGTTTTTTTCGAACTCAACTCGAAGCCGATAACGTTGAAAGTGTCATATTTTACGGGGAGGTGCTGACGGGTAAGTGGAAAAAGCCTCCTCAGGATCCGGGGGACGAGAAAAAAATTCTCGAAGCCGAATTCAACACCGTACTCCCCCTGCCCGCGATTCAGAATGACAGCATCACCAATGAACTGGAGGTCAGAAAGGTCAAGCAATCGGCGGAGAAACGGGAGATCGGCGGTGGCCAGCAACTGCTGTTGTACATGATCGGTCCGCTGCTCATCATCGGATTCTTCTGGTTCATGATGCGCCGCAGCGCCGAATCGATGGGTCCGGGTGGAATGCTCGGTTCGTACACACGCAGCCCCGCCAAGAAATTCCAGGCGGATAGCAAACGGACCACGTTCGACGACGTCGCCGGAATGGAACAGGCGAAGCGCGAACTGATGGAAGTGGTCGAGTTCCTCAAAGAACCCGAAAAATTTCAGAAACTGGGTGCCACGATCCCCAAAGGAGTGCTGTTGATGGGCGCCCCGGGAACCGGGAAAACATTGATGGCGCGGGCCACCGCAGGCGAAGCGGGGGTTCCGTTTTATTCGATCAATGGTTCCGAGTTTATCCAGATGTTCGTCGGCGTGGGTGCCAGCCGCGTTCGCGATCTGTTTCAGACCGCCAAACAGAGCGCACCGAGCATTCTGTTCATCGACGAAATCGACGCTGTGGGGCGAGTCCGCGGTGCGGGAGTTGGCGGAGGACATGACGAACGAGAGCAGACGCTCAATCAGATCTTGAGCGAGATGGACGGCTTCGAACAGACGGAAGCGGTGATCGTGATCGCGGCAACGAACCGGCCCGACGTGCTCGATCCGGCGCTGTTGCGGCCGGGCCGTTTCGACCGGCACATCACCGTCGACCGGCCCACCAAAAAAGGACGCGTCGGAATTCTCAAGGTTCATTCGCGTCACGTCCCGCTGGACTCCGATGTCGATCTCGAGGAAATCGCGGGGGGAACGATCGGATTTTCCGGAGCGGACCTCAAAAATCTGGTCAACGAAGCGGCCCTGAACGCCACGCGCCGAGACGCGAATCGTGTCACGCGAGACGATTTCGAGATCGCCCGCGATCGCGTGCTGATGGGGCCGGTTCGAGAAGAGTCAATGAACGAAAAAGAACGCCGCATGACGGCAGGTCACGAAGCGGGACACGCGCTGATCGCGTGGCTGCTCGAAGAGCTCGATCCGCTGCATAAAGTGACGATCGTGCCCCGCGGACGCGCGCTCGGAGTGACGCAACTGCTTCCCGACGAAGAGCGGTACAACGTCGGAGAGAAGAAATTGCACTCCCAATTGACGATGATGCTGGGGGGACGCGCGGCGGAAAAACTGCTGTTCGACGAATACACCGCCGGAGCCGAAGACGATCTCAAACGGGCCACGGCCCTCGCGCGACGAATGGTCGCCTACTGGGGGATGAGCGAAACGATCGGCCCCGTTGCGTTTCGTCAGGGTGAAGAGCATCCGTTTCTCGGAAAAGAGATGCACGAGCACCGCCAGTTTTCCGAAGAAACAGCGCGGATCATCGACAAAGAA
>DATKCB010000114.1:0-3868 GCA_035513495.1 Planctomycetaceae bacterium
TCGCCAGCCTTCAAGCCGAGTTGTTTGTGGATTTCGTAGCCCACCACCATTTTTCCGGGAGCGACCTCGTCGAGCAGGGGCTGTTTCATTCCCTGATGCAGAATCGGAACCTCTCCGCGCGTCCCGACGAGAATGATGTCGCGATCCCGTTCCTCCCAACGGATCCGTTTCGTGACGCTCGGTAGCAGATGATTGACCGTCACGATTTTTGAGGAAGCCAGTTGATCGACATACGACTCGGGCATCGTCGCCGTCATCGTACCGTTGAGGTGGATTTCGGAGAGCGACTGATTTTCAGGCAGAATCAGGACGTTAAAGCCAAGCCCCAGCATCTGCTTGCGGACGGAATCCTGCAGTTCGTCTCCCGCTTTTTTGACCGCGGCTTCTTTTTCTGCGATCGCCTGTTCGATTTGAGTCTGTTTGTCGTCCAGAAGCTGCGCGGTCACGACCTTGTCGGCTTGAAGCAGAGTCTGCGATCCGATCAGACAGGCGACTGCGACCGTCACCGACAGAACTCCCAGCAGGAAGTTCAGCTTTCGATGTTTCATCTCCCGGACGACCAGCCGCCAGACGCTCATGAGACAGTCCACTTTCCGCTAGATAGACAACCTTTGATTTCTCTCGTCACTGCATCTCACTAGAACTTCGCTGCGGTCAGGTCGCACGCGGCTTGAGAAACAGCGTCGCGATCACCACCGCGCCGACGACGAGCAACAAGACAAATTTCAAGTTTCGACTGAGCAGGTTTTCCCCTTGCGTCTCGGAACTCTTTCCTCCCCGATCGACAACGGCATCCGCGGGGACGGCATCCGCTGAAGTTTCCTGAGCGGTCTGAGCGGGTTCGGTGGTACTCTCTGATTTTTTGTCTGATGATGATTGAAGCTTGGCAGACTCGGGATTCGCAATGCGAGCTTCACTCGCAGGCGAGATCTCCCCTCCAAACCCCGAAAAACCGGCGAGCGGCGGCAGGGAGGCATCGAGCGCTTCGGTCGGCTCGACAAACCGATTCCAGTCGACGTTCATCAGCAGATCGACGCCCGGGTTATCCCGCTTCACGGTACATTGGCAGGCACCCGTCAGAAACTGTCCCGCTTCTTCGATCAGATCGGCAGCGATTCCGTCACCGACCAGCGCGTACAATGCTCGCCCGCGTCCGAACACGGGAAACACCATCGGCTGATTGATAAAGTCCTTCTCACGGAGATCCGGTTCGACGCCGAGCAGCATTTCGACGAACGGTCCTTCTGCCGCATCGTCCTTCGAAACGCGAACTGCGGAAAACGAAATTTTCAGCGACTCGGGGGCAACCGAGAGGTCTGCCAGATCCTGCTTGTCGATCTCCGGCAGTTTCAGCTTCGTCTGCAATAATGCAATCTCTGCGTTCAACAGCTCGAACGCGAGATCGTCCTTCTGTTTGTCTCCGCTTTCCAGCAGCACCCAGACCACCGAATCGCCGGAGATCAGCCGTTTGACAATCTGCGTTCGAACCGGGGAATCCTGCAGCGGTTCTGTATTGGCAATCGTCAACTCACCTGACCAGACAGTCTGAGGAGGTCCCCATTTGGGAGGAGAGTGCAGCACCAGATGCGGAAGCGAATCGGACTGGTTCTTCTCCCAGATCGACTGGAGCATCTCGTTCTCGGCGAGCTCGGTTTCGAGATTTACTGTCTTGACAATCATGTTGACTGATAACGCTCCGTCAACCGATTTCGGCTGCATCGACTCGATGATCGACTTCTGGTCGGAAGACAGCTCGCCTCGATAAAAGACAAACGCGGTGTAGGGATCGGGATGCCAGTGTTCGAGGGCATATCGAAAGACGGGGACCGAACAAGCCGACGCAAGCGAGGCCGGGATCGCGATGAAAAAGAGTGCGAAAGCGAGAATGAAGTTTCGGATGGGAGACCTCAGCCGTAGGATGAATAATCGATAAATTGTTTTGGATGCATTGACGACTCAGGTTAAAGTGTATTCACTCGACTCTTCTCACACAAGAATTTCCTTCCATCCGCAGGGAGTATTCATGCATTCTTCGCACATTTGCCGCTGGATTGTCGCCGGCCTGTGTCTGGCTCTGACTCCTTCGCTCTCCTCCGCCGCCGACTGGCCGACTTATCGCGGGGACAACGCCCGGTCGGGTTCGACCGACGAACAGCTTGACGCACCCCTGGTGGTTCGCTGGCAGTATCACTCTCCGGCAGCCCCCGAATTGGCCTGGTCCAGCGCCGAAGGCCGCGTGATCGAGGGGAAACTGATCGGGCATCGCGTCAACTTCGATGATGCTCTGCATCCCGCGATCGCCGGTGGAAAGGTCTACTTCGGGTCGTCAGTCGATGACCAGTTGCATTGCCTCGACTTGAAGACCGGCCGGGAACTCTGGTCGTTCTTTACTGGTGGACCGATTCGGCTCGCCCCCACCATCGCCGACGGCCGCGTCTATTTCGGTTCCGATGACGGTCACGTCTATTGTCTCTCCGCCGAAGATGGCAAGTTGATCTGGCAATTCCATGCCGCTCCAGCCGAAGACTGGCTCCTCGCGCGGGGCGAGATGATTTCCCGCTGGCCGGTCCGGTCGGGCGTACTCGTCGAAGGCAACGTCGCGTGGTTCGGAGCGGGTATCTTTCCGCACGAAGACGTCTATCTGTATGCGGTCGATGCGCGCAATGGGAAAATCCTCTGGAAGCAGGACAACCTCAGCGCTCAGGATGCCGGGCGGAACGATATCTCTCCGCAGGGCTACTTTTTGACCAGCGACGATCTGTTATTCGTCCCCTCGGGACGTTCGCTTCCCGCCGCGTTCGATCGCAACACCGGAAAACTGGTTCATCGCCGCACATTCAGTTGGCGGACCACCGCCGGGGGAGTGGTCGGGGGAACGCGGGCACTGCTCGCCGATGGTCAGATCTACGCCAGCGGTCCGCATCATCTGCTCGCCATGGAACAGAAAACCGGAGACGTCGGGTTCGGCTGGTTCGCGGGACGGGAGATCGTCGTGCAGAGTGACGCCGCGTACGTGGCAACCGGAACCGTCGTGGCCAAACTCGATCGAATGGCCTACGCCGTCAACAGCCGCAAACGGCACGAGCTCGAAAACGACGTTTACACACTCTCGCGTCAACTCAGCGGAGCGGGTGAGAAGGGAGCCGAAATCCGCAAGAAACTCGATGCCGCGAACGCCGAACTGCAGGAAATCGCCAATGTCGGCGTCACCTGGCAACAGGAAACGGTCGATGACGGAGCGCTGCTCTCGACCGGCAATCTGGCGTTTCTGGGTGGTCGCGATCGCGTGAGGGCGTACTCCGCCGACTCGGGAGAAGTCGTCTGGCAGACTAAAGTCGAAGGACGCACTCGCGGACTCGCCGCCGCTGATGGACATCTCTTCGTCAGCACCGACACCGGGAACATTTACTGTTTCGCTCCCCAAACTGCCGGAGCAGCCCCCTCTCCGCCGGTCGAATCGCTGGTCGAAAACCCCTACCCAGAGGACGAACTGACGGCCGTCTATCGGCAAGCTGCCGAACAGATTCTTGAAAACACCGGCGTCAAGCGTGGGTTCTGTCTGGTGGTGGACGGTGAAGAAGGCCGGCTCGCCTACGAACTTGCTCGACGCACGGACTTGGAAATCTATGTCGTCGAGACGGATGCCGAGAAAGTCGCACGCGCTCGCCAAATCCTGACAAAAACAGGACTCTACGGAAATCGGATAACCGTGCATCAGTTCGATCCGAACGCGATTCCCTACGCGAACTACTTCGCCAACCTCATCGTGAGCGACCGCTTCGTGAAAGAGGGATCGATCGGTGTCGATGTGGCCAAAATCAGCCGCCATCTCAAGCCATTGGGAGGTGCGCTCTGTCTGGCCCAGCCG
>DATKCB010000115.1:0-3953 GCA_035513495.1 Planctomycetaceae bacterium
CTTTCAGAAGCGGAGTCAAATCCCCTTCGGAGTGGTCGATTGCGTTGATGCTGCGGACGCGCCGCCGACTTTCGTTCGGGAAATTGGCCATTAATCGCAGCCAGTTCGGGACGGTTTTCTGCGAGGAGACGTCCTCGAACAACTTGCGAGTTTCTGCCTCGCTGACCAATGGCAAGCGGGGCTTTCGAGTCCGGGAGGAGGCCAGCATGGCTTCGACGTCTGCGCGTGATTCGAGCGGCAGGCGCGAGCTGATTCCGCGACCGGTCGGTTTGCCGGAACTGTCGAGTTCCATCGGTGCCACGACCGAGACGGAATTCTGAAATTCGGCGGGAGTCGGGGTCAGGAAACTCTCGATCGGCAACGGACGATCGCTTGGAAGCGATCCCTCGAATCGCCTGAAAAAGCTGAGGCCGCTCTGGGACTGAGGGACGCCCGTCCCTTCTTTCCAGCGATTGATGGCGTTGTTTCCGGCGACCGACAGCGTCATCTCGAGAATCTGATCGGCCGTGTAATATTCGCGAAGTGCGGAAATATCGTCGTCTCCGAGCCGATGAGGTTCGTAGGTCAGCTTGCGCGCGTAAGCGAAGGCGGCTCGTTCGGCGGGGGTGTAGCGAGACCAATCCGCGTCGAGGGCCGCAATCTGCAGTTCCGTCAGGCCCGCAGCGGAGAGTTTTTGTTCCTGATGACCGAGGCAGTACTGACAGTTATTCGTTCGCGAAACGATCCAAAACAGCATCGTTTTAAATTCGTACGTTAACGTCATGTTTTCATCTGAGTTACGAGTGAAATCGCGACGGGCGGTCGTCGACTCCGGTGAACCGCTCGTACTCGAATTGCTGGAGGATTCGCGACGTCCACGCGAACCGAACACCGATTCTTCCTGAGGAGGCAGATAGTGGAATCGCAGGCGGCTTTCGTAGGATTCGGCACGTTCCCCCAACTGTTCGCGCTCTTCGGCGGTCAGTTCGGGCAGCGGGATCCGCAGCGGCCGCGATTTCATATCTTCGAGCAACTTTTTCATTTCGGGGCGACTCGGAGGAACGGGCCGCGCTGTATCGACCGGATCGGCACCCATCAATGGTTGTGAGTACAGAACGAAAGCGGAAAGTAGCATGATGAATCTTCGCATGTTGAACACCTCGATGAACTGAGTAAAAAAGGATGAAAAAATCTCTGTTCTGAAGACCGCCTCGTTTTGCTTCATCCGTTCAACACGGCGAGCGATGTCACGGGACGGGGAACCTGGGCTGACATTCACGTCTACCAGTCACCGAGTACTTCTTTCCCGTTTCGAGACCCGACAGCACGCCAGATTCTGATATCGATGTTTTCACTCACGAAACGCACCGCTCCGTCGCACAGAGCGACCTGGACTCCGCCATCGTGAAAACTGGCTGCCGAGGTGGCGATCCTCCCCGGTGGATACATGCAGGACCGGTCGTTCGGAGGAACGACGTGAAAGTACTGGGTTGTCGAGTGATAGGCTTGTATCCATGGAGCGCCGACGTTGGAGACTCCCTGGAAGCCCAGATTCGAGGGGTCGATCGCACGGCATTGCTGGACCGCCTCGTCAGCCGTATTGGGATACGTTCCCGGCCGGAATGTGTCGAATTCCGACGCGATCGCATTGTTGAAGTCCCCCATGGGATGCTCGCTGAATGCCGCCGTGTTGCTGGTCCCGTCCTTCACGTCCGCGAAGGTCAAACTCATGCCCGAGATGAAGACTCCGTTTGGGGCGGGCATTCCGTAATTGCTGCTGGCCGGATTTGTTGACGGCCGACCGTACAGGAGTTCGCTCCCCTGGTTGGCGCGATAGCTCGTGCCGGCCCAGCCAACGGGAAGAGTGGGAGTGGTCTCCGATGGACAGATAAACGTGCTGACGGGAGTCGCACGAGCCGCCGCGTTCGCCGCGGAGTTCCAACTCGTGTTGAAATCGACGGATTGATACAAAGCGGACTGTTCCAGGTAGGGGAGCAGATATGTATGCACGGAGATCGGTCTGTTGGTGGCGTTCAAGCAGAGCGGCAACTTGGTATGCACTTCCGCATAATTATGAGTCGCCAGTCCGAACTGCTTCAGATTATTCTTGCACGAGGATCGCCGCGCGGCCTCGCGGGCCTGCTGGACAGCAGGTAACAGCAGCGCAATGAGAATCGCAATGATCGCGATCACTACCAGAAGTTCAATGAGAGTGAATCCAGGACGTTTACGAAGCATGAGATCAGCCTTTCTTAAGCGAGCGCGACGACGTGACTGAGCAGCGTTGACGCGCGGAACAGATTCCCGGGAAGCTCTTCGCATCGACGGATCGCTGAAACTCAGACAGAGCGGAACTCGTGACTCAAGCGACAGGTTCGTGACGGATAACACGCGCACGATTTTCGCGATGGGCGAAAACGTGACGATTTAGAACCAATTGCGCTTTAGCCGAGCTGGTCCGATGAATCGCTCAGCAGACAACCGACGGTACGGAAGAGGACGAACTTGAAAGCACAGTTCGTGTTAGCGTGGCGGGCGAAAGATGCCCGAGCACAATTCGGCACCAGGCGGCGATAACGACTCGGAGATTCGCGGCGCTGATAAGGCCAAACGAGGGATCGACTCGATGATCAATACACACCACCGCTCAAGCCGTACTTCACTCGTGGATGGCGAAGGAGTCTCCGGATGTTCGTTTCGATCCGAACAGAACGGGCCTCGGCAGGGAACCCCGGAATTGTTCGAACTGAAGAGAAAATTCCCGCTCGATTCGTTTTTGAGATCAGGCACCTGATCGCTGGTACCACCGTGCGGTGCCAGCCAGTCACCGCAACTCGCTCGAACCTTAGCAGGTGCGCACGCACCGATCATCAGCAAGACAACTACTGATGAAGCAAGTGTGCGAGAAGGGTACAAAGTGGCAATTTTCACAATCGCGGATGCCTGACAGCTCGATCACTCGAAATGAACTACGCAGCCTACAACGGAACGAGGCCGCTGGCAATAGTGAATTTACGGACACTTTTTGGGCGGAGAGATCGGAAAAACCGATGCAGGATTGAAAGAGTTTCGTTATCGACTGGAGATTTCAGACAGCAGGGAAAGCGCGTTGCGAGGATCGTTTTCCGGAACTTTCCACATTTTCAGGGACGAGTGGTTTCGGGTAAACGCGATCGTTCGCGGTGCGTCGCCTGGCAAGAAGCTTTCGTAGTCGCCCGAAAATCCGTTCTGGATGTAGAGCCTGACGAAGACGTTTGAACCGACTTCCAGGGAAGTGATATTGTCGTACAGTCGATAAGGGGTTTCGATGCCGTTTTTGTCCACAAAGTTGATTTCACCCAGGTCGCGAATAAAGAGCCTGCCATCGATGCCGACATTCAGGATTCGGTGATATTTGTCCATATCGTGATTCGGATGAGTAAACACCACCAGATCGCTCATTTGATCAGCCTTGATGAAATGTGTGACTCGTTGACAACTCGAAAAATACGATTGTTTGGCTCCAAGTCGAGCCACAAGATGTTTGAAATCAAAAGGTTGTGAACATTTCCAGAGGGGCATCCCCGGAGAGAAGTCGCGAAACTCCAGGCTGATATCGAGACGGTTCCCCGACCAGCATGTCCTACTTTCAAGCTCGAAATTCTTCGGGCAAACCGGACAAAAAAAATCCGGATTTTTTTGTGCAGCTCATCTTCTGGAATCCGCTGAGGCAGAAGCGTGCCTCAGCCGAATGGAGTTTGCACATCGGGTCGGTGTTCGGGATAATAGATTTTCAAGATCACCCCAAGCTCACTCATCGTTCGATTGCGAGTTCGTCATGCCTCATTCGAGTCCTTCACACAACCTGAATCGCCGCTCCTTTCTGACCCGATCGTCCCTGGGATTGGGAGGAATTGCAGCGATGTCGATGCTCGACTCCGCCTGGGCGGTCCCCCAACAGACGACGCTTGGAGGTCTGGAAGGGTTTCCGCAGA
>DATKCB010000116.1:0-5293 GCA_035513495.1 Planctomycetaceae bacterium
TGAAACAAGGAAAGGAAGGAGCGTGGTATTGGAGTCTCAAGGACATTTCATAATTGGTCGCGCAGAGGCGCAGTGGCGCAGAGGATCAACACGACTCAATCAGTACATACTTTCCTCCGCGGCCCTGCGCCTCCGCGCGAGAATCTTTTTTACCGAAGACTGCAATTCGAACCAAGGACTTACAAGGAAGACTCACGACATGCAGAACATGAATCATAGATCCAATGCTTTCCGCGCAACAGAGATTGATGAAACAACCAAAAATTCAAAAAGATTTTCAGATTCGTCTGAAAACGGTCAAAACTCACGGGTTTCGCCTGAACTTGACAAGTTGACAACTTGACATCCTCCAAAAAGCTCAAGTTCGAAACTTATTGAACTTACGTCAAAAAAACGACCCGAGTTGTGAAACAAGCAACTCGATGCTCTTTGACAATTTGTCGAGAGTTAAGTGAAGTCGTGAACCGGCTCCGCGCAACATATCGGGCCGTTCGCGTGTTCGGGGCAGTAATGAAAGTGAAAGCGGTGACAAGTCTCCGCACTCCAAAGATTTGATCCCCCCAGCCACTCAACATCTTTCGCTTGTCCCAGCTACCCAGCAACGACTTCACGACCGGAAAAACCGCGATTGTTTTTTGCTGCCGGGGCCGCCGTTGGGGAGGCCCGACATCAGGGTGTTGATCAGTTTCGCGAACAGGTGAAATGCCTGGCGGTAGTTTTTCGAAGAGAGTGCCGTCTTGGCTTCGGCGACCAGTTTTTGATACTCGGTCTTGTCGTAAGTCCACTCTTCGTCGTCGGCGATCTGCAACAGTCGCGTCTGGATTTCGATCACCTGGTTCAGAAACGTCCGGTTGATCTTCGCCGGGGCCGAGCGGTACGGACGCCACATGATCGTCGAGTGCGAGTGATCGTTGAGCGGCGGCGGAGGGAGTGATTTTCTCCATTTGGTCCACAGCACAATCGCCGCGATGACTGCCAGAGCCGCGATGACGGCACCGCCGATCAGCTTGCCGATCAGCATCAGAATCACTCCCAGGCAGAAAAACGCCGCGATGCCCCAGGCTGCTCCCAGCCACAAAGCGGCCGATTCGCTGCTCGCGTCGTCGCGGCGGACCTGGCTCGGCATCGCCCCTTCGGGAATCGGTCCGACCCTGGCGATCGTGACCGTGATGTTGTCCGACCCGCCCCGAATGTTGGCCAGATTGACCAGAAACCGGCAGGCGTCGGCGGGGGGAAGTTCGGCCGCGGCGGTGCCGAGTTCGTCGTCGTTGACGTGGTTGCTCAGTCCATCGGAACAGAGCAGAAACGTGTCCCCGGGAAAGACGGGGTACGGTCCTTCGAGATCGACCTCGACGTTGGCTTCCGGTCCCATCGAGCGGGTGATGACGTTTTTCGGCTGGTAGAGAAAGATCTCTTCGGGGGTTCCCTGTCCGCGGCGGAGGAGTTCCCATTGCAGGCTGTGGTCGAAGGTGAGCTGGTCGATCTGTCCGTTGCGAATGCGATAGATGCGGCTGTCGCCGACGTGTCCGACGAGGGCACCTTCGGGTCCCAGGACGAGCGAGCTGCAGGTGGTTCCCATGCGGAGGAACTCCTGGTTGAGCGTACCCCGTTCGTGGATGGCGAGGTTGGTGGCCTGCATCGCTTTGCGGAGAGCTTCGGAGATGGTGGCGTCGCGGGATTTTTTGTAGCTGAGGGGGAGTGTATCGACGGCGATTTTGCTGGCGAGTTCCCCGACAGCGTGGCCTCCCATGCCGTCGGCGACGACGAATAGGTGACCGTAGGCTTCCCAGGCGTTGCGATCGGTTTCGATCACGACGGTGAAGTTGTCCTGGTTATTGGTGCGTCTGACACCGATATCGCTGAGCGACGCATAATCGATCTGCTGCCCCCACAGCATGAGTTTCCGGCTTTCTAAAAGTGAGATCGAACCGCGAAGGGTGATCGGTCATGTACGACGGTCACTCTGGCCGTCGCGATTGTCTGACGAGTGACGGGCAGGAGTGCCCATCGTACGGTCAATTTATCTGGCTGTTGTCGGGCGCATCAGGAATGCCCTTCTTACGGAGTTTAGGTCCTGAAGCAAGGGGAAGCAAAGCGAAGTGCGAAGTAATCAGGGAGAAAGATCGTAAACCAGCAGCGTGTCCTGATCTCGGAGGAAAAGTTTTCGGTCAGCGACCACGGGATACGACCATTTCGTGCGATTGCTGCGAAACTGCTGGGGCGTTTCGAACTGTGCCAGTTGCTCGTATTTGTCGGGATTGGCCGCGACCAGTGTGATCGGGCCTTGTTCGTTTCTCACGATCAGATGTCCGTCGGCGTAGGTGATCGATCCCTTACCCGGTGCTCGGGATTGCCATTCTACTTTCCCGGTGGCAACGTCGAGACAGACGAGCATTCCGGGATCGCTGCAACCGTAGAGATAATCGCCCACGATTACCATGCCTCCGTGATGATTTTTCATCTCGCGGGTGTGATAGACATTCTCGGCGGTGGTCGATTTGTTTTGCGAAGTCAGTTTGACGAGCGAGCCGCCGGTGTTGTAACCGGTGGCGTAAAAGACCGAATCCTCGAACTGCAGCGGTGTCGAACAGTTGGCGATTCCGTTGACGGCCTTGCGGTCTTCCCACAGGAGTTTGCCCGTTTCGGCATGCACGCCGATCAATCGGTCGTGAACCATGTTGACGTACTGTCGCACTCCGTCGATCTCGATTGCGATCGCGGAGGAATAGGCGGCCTGCGGATTTCCGGGAAACTGAGAGACCCAGAGAACATTGCCCGTTTTCTTGTTGAGCGCCACCATGGTCCCACGCGAACCGCCCGGCGTGCAGATCAGCCGGTCTCCGTCAATCAGGACCGACTCGCTGATTCCCCACGTGATGTTCGATCCGCCGAAATCGCGGAGAATGTTTTTAGACCAGACACCCTTGCCCGTCTCGATCGAAACGCACGCGAGATCTCCGTTGCCTCCGAGCGCGTACAACAGTTTTCCATCGATCGTAGGCGTACCGCGCGGACCGTTCCCCGTTCCGTCGTTGAATATGCTTCCGAAGGGAAGTTTCCAGAGCGGTTCGCCATCGGACAGGTTCAGTGCGAAGGCGGACTCGCGGGTTCCTTCGGTCCCCAGCGTGAAGACTTTGCCGTCGGCGATTGCGACGGATGAAAAACCTTCGCCGAGTCCGCTGCGATACCAGAGCGATTTCGGTCCTTCGGATCCCCAGTTCCAGTTGAGTCCCGTCTCGGGAGACTGGCCGTTGCGGTCAGGTCCGAGAATTTGCGGCCAGGCGGCTTCCGTATTGCTGGCTGATGGGGTGGCTGTCGTTCCGGAATCGGGTGAAGGAGACGGATCGGGATCGGACTCAGGTTTTGGCCGGGGCGTCGGCTTGGGAATTTCTTTGGTGCGGACCCTCAAGCGCGTGACAGAGTCTCCGGTCGTCGTGGCGGTCGCCTGATAGCCGGGTTGGATGTCTTTCAGAGTCCCCGGTTTTTCGTCGATGGTGATGCTGACGGAACTCGCGATCTGCAGGGTTTTCGAGTCATCGAGGGAGGCCACGAAAATCGTGATCGTCCGTTTGTTCGCGTCGATTGCCTTGATTTCTCCGCTGTAACCGGCTGCCCGAGCACTCGAGTTTGAGCAGAAAACGCAGATCAGCGAGAGGAACAAAAATTTTTGAACGCGAGGCATGCCGCACCTTTCGGTGATTAGTCGAACGAGGGAACCTGAAACCAACGACCCGCACCGCAAAGTTCCTGAACATACATCACGATACCTCTTGGATCGTGTTTCCTCAAGCGATTTTCCCGTTCGATTCACGGAAGCGTCACGCGGCCCCCGTCAGCGACATAGGTCTGTCCAGTGATGTAACTCGCCTTTTCCGACAGCAGAAACGCCACGAGTTCGGCGATTTCTTCGGGTTGGCCGATCCGTGAAATCGGGGTCGCGTCGATCAGGGACTGGATTTTTTCTGGAGGTACGTCGGCAATGATTTCGGTGTCGATCAGTCCGGGAGCGACCGCGTTGACCCGGATGTTGTGTTCCGCCAGCGCCGCCGCGACGCTCCTCGTGAAACCGATCAGACCCGCCTTGCTGGTGGCGTAAGCGATGCACGAAGGCCGCGGACGCAGCCCCGCGATTGAGGAGATATTCACGATCCGCCCGAATCGGCGTTCGATCATCCCGGTTTTCACGGCCCACGTTGTATAAAACGGACCGTCGAGATTGGCCCGCATCGTCCGCGCCCAGAGGTCGGTCGTGGTGTGATTGTGATCGACGTCGTCGTAGACTCCGGCATTGTTGACGAGGAGATCGATAGGCCCGAGTTGCTGTTCAGTTTCGGCGACGAGTTTCTTCACGTCATCCTCGGAACTCACATCCCCTTGCAGTGCGATCGCGGTTCCTCCGTCTCGTGTGATCTGCGCGACGACGTCAGCGGCGCGGTCGGCGCTGCGAAGATAATTCACGGCGACGGCAGCTCCTTCGGCGGCCAGTTTCCGGCAGATCGCCGCCCCGATCCCGCGGCTGCCGCCGGTGACGAGGGCGGTTTTGTGGGTGAATTCGTTGGGCATGGTAAGAAGTCCTCTCGAGTTTCGACTTCGCGGTATTTTATGATTCCTCAAAAAGCATCAACCGTAGGCGCCGACGAGTCAACATCGACGATCCAGAAAGATCGAAATTGGCAGGTTATGCCTCCAGTTGCCGAGTTTGTCTGCATTCGATACGATTGAACCATGAACCAACGGGACTTCAACATTTCCGACCGCGCCTTCCACTGCCTCTGGCAGTGCGGGGGTGAGTTGCGGCTGTGGGCGGTCTGTCCGCCTTGAGGGACAGGGTTTGTCTCGACTTCGCTCGGTCGAGACGCGCGATCGAGCGATCGCCTTGCCTCGATGTTTCCCGCTTCCCCAGCACCGCGTTTCGCGAGCGTTCCTCGCGAAAGAAGACCAGACCCATGACCGAGACCGACTCGGAAACCAGCGAATCCCTCCACAAGAGCGTCAGCGAAGTCGCTGCCGCGGGACTGCTCGCGCGCGAAGTGGTCAAACGCCGTACGTTCGGCATCATCGCCCACCCCGACGCCGGGAAAACCACGCTGACCGAGAAAATTCTGCTCTACGCGGGGCGGGTCGAGGAAGCGGGGGCCGTTCGCGGACGAAAATCCCAACGCGCCGTCCGTTCCGACTGGATGAAGCTCGAACAGGAGCGGGGCGTCTCGGTGACCGCGACCTGTCTGTCGTTCGACTTCGAAGGGTATCGGCTGAATCTGCTCGACACCCCCGGTCACCAGGACTTCAGCGA